>JBCCSR010000328.1:0-6046 GCA_039199865.1 Bacteroidota bacterium | reverse complement strand
GTTAGTAGACCCGACGTTGTTCAGCCGATGAGCCCGCGGGGCGCCTTCTTGAACGTTTTACTTTTTTGCTGCCAAAGTTTTGGGAAAAAGTCAATCGAACCACTCTGGTTTCTACATTGAAGACCAAAGAGTTGAGTAAGCCCAGTTCTGGAATATCCGTGTTGGAACGCCAGATATTGGTGACAAAGAGATCGCTGAGATTCAAACGCAGGTTGCCGTTCTTCCATCGTTTTTGGATGCCAATGTCAAAGGAGCCTTTGGGAGCGATTCGAAAGATACCGTAATAGCTAGGAGTTCGATAATTGCCACTCAATTCCAAAGCCCATTTTTTCGGCAATTGAAAGCGTTGAATGCTTCTCATCCAAATGCTTCGTTCGGTTACTTGAGCACGTTGCTCGGCTCGATCAATAGTCGATTGCTGCCAAAGTGCAGAAAAAGATTGCTGCATCTCCCACCATTTATTGATCTGAATGGGAAAATCGAGGGCAAAGCTGAGCAAGTGCCTTCGATCCAAATTCTCCGTTGTGTTGACCAAAATATTGCTTCCGGGCTCGATGACTGGTTGATAACGAACAATAACATTTTCATCGTAACTGTAAAGCAGAGAAAAATTGAAGACTTTGTATTGATACTCCGTTTTCAAAGCATTGGAGATGCTAGGTTGCAAATTGGGATTTCCGGAAAAATAGGTCGTCGGATCGACGAAGGTCACGAAAGGAGCCAACTCATTGAAAGTGGGTCGAGTAATTCGTCGACTGAAAGAGAACTGGAAATTTTGTTCCTCATTGAGGCGATGCGACAAAAATAAGCTGGGAAAGAAATAACCAAAGTCTCGCTGAATCGGATCGCTCAATTCCGGACTCTCAAAGGTAGATTTGGTCAACTCATAGCGCAAACCCAAAATCATCTTGGTTTGGGCAGACAATTGGATACTAAAAGAAGTATAGATGGCTCCAATGTTTTCTTCCAGTTGGTATTGCTGAGAAAATTGTTCGTAGGGGCTCCAAATACCATTGGCCAAAGTATCGACCAAAACGAGATTGCTAAACTGCGAAGAAGTCCCTTTCAGACCAAAACTAATTTGATTGTTTTCCCCCAATGCATGGCGATAGTCTATTTTGAAAACGCCAATATCAATTGGAGAGCCTTTGTTCACCCGCAAATCTTGTTCACGACTCAAACTTTGCTCGGCATTGAAAAAACGATTTTGATAAGTGCTCGGGTTATTGTTATCATAATTCAAATAATCCAGATTAAAACTAAGGACTCGATCTTTTTGAAAAGTATGGCTCAAGTTAAAATTGGTCATCCAATGTTTCCATACGTCTTCCCCATTCATCCCCAGTTGTACCCTTCCCGTTTGGATTTGCTGTTTGGAAAAAATCGCCTCATTATCCAGTTCAATCTCCCGATCATTGACGTAAGCTGAAAACAACAGGCCAACCACCGTTTTGTCGCTCCAATAATAATCCAAGCCCAAACGACCTCGATTGGATAAGGTGGTATTGTCATCGTTGTTATTGGTTTGGGTATTGATGGTATTGCCCATTTGTTTGACATCGCGTTCAAAATCGTAGATTACATTTGACATGCGATAGCCGGGAGAATAATTGCCATAAATGTTCAAACGATCTTTTCGGTAGTTGAAGTTGAAACTGGCTCCAGATTTGAAGCGTCGTCCGTAACCTGCATTCAATGAGTAACTTCCATTCAGTCCATCTCCCTCCTGCCGCTTGAGTATGATGTTGATCACTCCTCCTGCTCCCTCTGCGTCAAACTGAGCTGGTGGCGTTGAAAAGACTTCAATTTTTTCAATGTTTGAAGCATTCATATTGCTGAGCAGATCCACCAAAGCCTCCGGCGGCGTATTGTTGGGACGTCCGTTAACCATGATCAAGACCCCTTGCCTGCCTCCCAAACTAATGGTTCCACTCTGTTCGTCAACCGACACTCCGGGGGAGCGCTGTAAGACTTCCATTGCCGAGGCGCCAGCCATGGTAATGCTATTTTGTACGTTGACCACCACTCGATCGATCTGGCGCTCAAATAAGGCCTTGCGCCCGACCACCTGAACCTCCTCCAAATTGGCCCCCACATTTCCGGCAGTTAGATTGACTTGGAAGTCGTCGGAGGCACGGATGGCGACAACTTCAGAGTAAGTCGTTTGGTAACCCAAATAAGATACGGCCACTCGGTACTTTCCGATGGGTACTTGCTCAAATCGATAAGTACCTTCTTCACTACTCATCTCTCCTTTGACCAAGGAAGAGTCTGCTTCGTTGAGTAACAGCACGTTAGCGAAAGCCAGTTGCGTTTCATCCGTTCCAACTACTTTACCGTAAATATTGGCTTGCCCCATCAATACTGTGCCGTAGAGCAAAGCAAATCCTCCGAGCCCACTCTTTTTAAGTGCACGGAATAACAATGATCGTACAATAGATGGGGGGCTAAGCGACAATCTCATCCTATTCATTTCAGCGTCCTTTTCGTAATAAAAATCATCAAAAATTAATTCCAATTGCTTGATCGATTTCTGTAGCTGACTCCAATTCGTCCAGCAGCTCATCTTCGATCAAGACACGATATGGGATTACATTTTTCAATCAGCTTAGTAATGAGGTACAGTGATTCCCAATAGATTAGACCCTTTACCACTGTCAAGGCGATAAAGATCCACTTGCTATAAGCCCAGTACTTAAGCTGTCCTGTATGCCAACTTAAGATCATGGTTGGAGCAATGCATTTGAAAGGAAGTGGCACAATTTATTGTGTCAAAACATTCACCGAACATTGCCTCGGAATCATTGGTTACTGAGGTGCCAAATTATTTGATATTGTCTGGTTTTTTCCGAAGAAGATTTTGTTTTTGGGGGTCAAAATTCTCGTTTCCTGAAATCCTCCATGGTAGGCCATTTTGAATTCTATTTGACCAAAATAGACACCTTGATTAACTAAATGAGGAGAGTGATTAAAAAATAAAATTCGTTTTATAAAAGTACATTGATCCGTTTTCGGGAGGTAATCAATGGTTTGGAGAGTGGTTAAAAAATTGTTTCGTTAACCAAATATGCAAAAAATCGAGAGGAATCACAATTATCTACCTAAAAATAAATATCGAAAACGGTAAAATCCATCAGAAAGGGCCCTTCGGAAAAAGAATTTTGCAAATTCAATCTTACCAGGAACAGCTAGCATAATCTGTAAATCTTCTAGAAGGGAACTCTGCTCATCGAGAAATTTAAAGACTTGACTGCCAGAAAGGCGCCGAAACAAACTGGCAAAGATGTCGTGACCAAATACTCTGTTTTGACTCATGACGTGCAAAAGGGTCGCATCGTACCATTGGTATTTGATATCAGAGGATAATCTTTGGGGATCAATCTGTTTTCCTTGTTCCAACATTTCAACCAAGACGTGATTGCGGGCCAAAGTACGGGTGAAACAATAGCCTGAAGAGGGTTTGACATAACCAGCCATTGTACCGATAGTCAATATACGTCCGTTGAGTTGGCGGCCAAAATTATGATCCGTCATTGGAATGGCATTGCACTCCTCCTCGACTACTCGGTAATTAGTGATGCCTAAGTTCTGTCGGATATATTGCTTTAAAAACCCATCATAGGCATCCTGTTGACAAATAGTTGCAGAAAATTCAGTATACTCCACCAGGGCGCGATTGGGCGCAAAGGGAAGGACATAGAAAAATTTGGTGGCTTGTTCATCCGCAATCCGAAAATCCATCATGGTGAGTTCTTCGGGATTAAAGCAGTCTTCCTCCGTTTCGATTTCCCAGCCTTTAAAATGTTGCCAAACAAAAGTTGCTTTGGTATCGGAAGGTACGTCCTTTAGGTCAAAGTAGGATTTGAATACCCAGTCCCCCTGAAAAGTACCATCCTGAGTGGTCACCTGACCATCAGAATCGCATTTCAGAATTTCGGTCTGGAGGAACTGAACATTGGCAGCGGCGTTGATCTTTTCGAATGCATATCGATAGAAATCCAAACCGCGAATGGTATAGTACTGATAGGGATGAAGGTGTAAAGAAAGGGATTGCTGCTCTGGTGTGTATACTTTTGCACGTTTCCACTGCCCCTGCACAATCTTGGAGAGTTCACCAATGTCTTTGGACCAGAAAGACCAAGTTCGATCATTGCTTTGCTTGGCATCTTTATCTAACAATAAAATTCGCGCGCCCTGGAGTTGCTTGCTTTCTAAGATAGACAAGCAAAGGGATAAGCCCGCTAAACCTGCTCCGGCAATAATGTAATCGTATTTCATTGGTTAAAAGCTATTCAGACGGTAATTTAACAAGCTTTTACTAAATTAGTTGATATCTGTACGGCATCTTTTCCTTGGCGACAAACCATTCCATTTTTTTGTCCTATATTTCCGTTTTCTCAATCAAGACCATTCGACTATGAAGATTGCAAAAATTATCTATTGGATCAGCACCACTCTGATGTGCCTGATTTTTATGTTCTCCGCTACCATGTATTTTACCAAATACGAGGCCATTACCGTGGCCTTCACCAATTTGGGGTTTCCAACCTGGTTGGTTTATCCCCTGGCGGTTGCCAAGGTACTTGGAGTCGTCGCAGTCCTCAGCAATCGATCCAAATTATTGAAAGAATGGGCTTATGCGGGCTTCTTCTTCGATGCGGTGATGGCCGCTGCTGCGCATTACCACGTTGGAGATGGAGAACTCGGTCCTTCCGTTTTGGCCATGATCTTGACGATTGTTTCTCGATTATTTGACGACTACACTGGAAAGATCATCCGACTCAACTGATTTGTGCTAAGAACCAGTTTCGTTCGGTCAACTCCTCGGTTGCCTCAATTTGCTGAGCTAGAGTAGTCAATGCTTTTTTATCAAATGTATTGATTGAAATGAGCTTTCTGGCCAATCGAATGATGTTGAGATAATTGGTTTTGTGATAACCCATTACGCGCTTTCGCCTAATGTAGCGAAGCATGGCTTCCAGGTGGGCTTCCAGCAGGTCAAACTCTTCGAGTTCGAAATATATTTTCAACAAGAGGGTCTTCGCGGCCAAGTTGAGCAAAAGATCTCGATAGTTGGATTTTTGCAGCAGTTGTAAGGCTTCATCGTAGTGCTTGCGATTGTATTCCAAACGAGCTCGATTGAAACTGTAGGAGCTTTCCCGGTATTTTTTTTCCAGGGTATTTTTGTAGTTGTTGATGAACTGCTCGGTCCAGGCAAAGTGTTCGGTGCGCAGTCCTGCACCTACTGCATTGTGATAAGTAAAACGAGACAGCAATCCATTTTCCAATAAAATATTTTTTTCCAAACCTTCGCGATACAGGTCAAAGAGTTCCTCCACGTATTGCCCCTGTCCTTCATTGGCTTGACGAACACAGTAATTGATCGCTAAAAGATAAAGATCCCGGGCCTCATTGGTAGTAAACTGGTAGCCATTTAAGAATAGGATTTCCTTGAAGGCCCGAAATGAAGGTTCCTTCTCTCGTCGGGTCTGCATCAAGTAACAATGGTAATAGATGGCGATGGCCGGGATGTTGAGCCAATCAGACTCTTGTACCAATTGTAAAATTTCGTCCAACCAACTGATTTGATGATCGGCCTGATAAATGGTTCGATGGGGGATGGACAAGCAAGCATGCCGGAGTTTGGTAATCAAGTAAGAGCGATCTAAGTTTCGGGTCAGCTCACCAAGATTGGCCGCTTGAGTGGGGTGTTGGCTGGTAAAATCGAGGTACTGCTCCCATTGAATGGTGTAATGCATGCGATAATAAGATGCCTCTCTCAAATTTTGTTGCTCCAAGCGCTGGTTCAAGCGTTTGAGGGTTTGGGTAAAATCATTGCCTAGCCCTCTTTTGCGAAAGCTATTGGCCAAATGCAAATCGTTTTGCAAACTGTCCTGCTCCCACTCCACTTGCAATAAAAATTGGCATACCAATCGAAAGAGGTAGCTCATTTGCAAATCAAATTCTACCGCATTAAAAGGAGCATTCGGATAGATGGCCTTGAAAACGTCGGCTTTGCTCGGAAGTGGCTTTTGGGCTTTCAAAT
>JBCCSR010000327.1:0-6056 GCA_039199865.1 Bacteroidota bacterium | reverse complement strand
CTGCAACCCATTAGCCGCTACGCTCGTGCGTTGGTTGCTGAAAAAGGAGATGATACACCAGTGACCTGGTTGCATCGCTCCGCACGATATGTTGAAAAGTTGGCGACTCCAGATGTGAGTATTGCAGATTTAGTTGGTGATGTGGATCCAATTAAGGCAGCGACTTTGAAATTGCCTTATTCGGATGAGCGGGTCATTCACTTTGGTCTGATTCCTCGTTCGCATCGCTGTATTTTTGTAATCAATGAATTGCCAGATTTACAAGCGAGAATACAGGTATCCCTATTCAATATTTTGCAAGAAGGCGACATGCAAATTAGAGGATTCAAACTTCGTTTGCCTTTGGAAATCCAGTTTGTATTTACGGCCAATCCCGAAGATTATACCAATCGAGGTAGTATTATTACTCCCCTAAAAGATCGGATCGAAAGTCAAATTTTGACCCATTACCCGACGAGTATCGAAATTGCTCGACGAATTACAGAGCAGGAAGCTCGGTTGAGCGAGCAACAAAAGCAGCGAATCAAGGTGTCGGGGCTGTTTAAAACTTTGTTGGAACAAATTAGCTTTACCGCTAGGGAAAGTGAGTTTATCGATGAGAAAAGTGGCGTTTCGGCTCGATTGAGTATTTCCGCTTTGGAAAATTTGATGAGTACGGCAGAACGGAGAATGCTCATCAATCGGGAGGAACAAACTACGGTGAGAATTACGGACTTGTGGGGCATTGTACCTGCAATTACTGGCAAGGTCGAATTGGTTTACGAAGGAGAACAAGAAGGGCCTTATCAAGTAGCGATGGCCCTGATGGGAAAAGCCATCAAAACGGAATTTCTCAATTACTTTCCCAACCCCGACAAATTAAAGAAAGGGCAAGAAAGAGATCCTTTCGGCACCATTCGCGCCTGGTTTTCTGGTGGAAATACCATCGATTTGGTCAATGATGCTTCGGGAAGAGATTACCAAAAAGCTTTGGATAAGGTGGCGGGCCTGCGTAAATTAGTGAAGTCGGCAGGGGTTGCCGAGGACGAGGCATATACTTTTATGGAAATGGCCCTGCACGGTTTGTCTGAGTTTAACGTCATCAACAAGGATATTTTGCAAGATAGTCTTTCCTTTAGAGATGTATTGGCCCAGATGTGGGATGATGATGGAATGGACGACTATGATGCGTAATTCTATTTACACTCCATGCTATTAAATATTCATCCCAAAAACCCAGCGGAACGCAAAATTCGCAGGGTGGTCGAAGCACTTACCTCTGGTGGGGTGATTATCTATCCAACCGATACCGTGTATGCTTTGGGTTGTGACATTTTACAGCCCAAAGCAATCGAGCGCATCTGCCGAATTCGTGCGCTCAATCCCGCGAAGGTCAACATGACCATTGTTTGTCAACACATCAGTCAACTCGCCCAGCATACACAGCAATTGGACAATCAGCTATTTAAAATGTTGAAGCGCAACCTTCCCGGACCATTCACTTTTATCTTACCGGCCAGTGGGAAGCTCCCCAAACTTTTGAAAAACAAACGGAAAAAAATCGGGATTCGCATCCCAGACCATCCCATCCCCCAGGCGATTGTTGCCGCTCTGGACCGGCCAATGTTGTCGATTTCTCTCAAATCTGATGACGAAATCATCGAGTATTTTACCGATCCAAGCGAAATCCATGATGATTTTGGACGTTTGGTAGATTTAGTCATTGATGGAGGAGTTGGAGGAAATGTTCCATCGGCCATTGTCAACTGTTGCGTCAGTCCCTATGAAATCATTCGTCAGGGACGTTTGGAATTGGTTTAGCTCCCTTCAATTGGTCTGGTAAAATTCGTGTGCACTTTACAAATGCTCAACACCTGACAAAGAATCTGCTTTTCCCTTACAAAAAATGAGGTCTAGATGTGAATTGCTATTATATTTGTGGGGAATTCTAAAGCAGTCTCGTTCATCAAATCAAATTTTGTTGCTCATCAAATCAATGCTTTCGTTGCGTTTATAACTTGGATTTTCCACTAATCAACTATTCGACAAGCACTAAAACAGTTTAACCTCGAAAAGGACATGAATAGAATAGCATTTACACTTTTGTTTTTTATTGGCTTTTTATCGCTTTCCGCTCAAACCGGTAGCATCCGTGGTAATGTTTATGACAAGGATACTGGGGAACCCGTACCTTTCTGTAATCTTCAACTCTCCGGAACTACTTTAGGAGCCAATACCGATCTAGAGGGCTTCTTTACTATTACCAATGTCCCGGTGGGGGATTATCAATTGGTGTCAACTTATATTGGTTACGATAGCATTGTAACGGATGTTAAGGTTACCGATGGAGGAATCGTTTACAAGGGAATTTACATGGTTGAATCGGGAATTAACCTCAAACAGGTTGATGTATCTGCCAAAAGAGAGGAGGCCAAAACCAAGGTACAGATTTCCAAGGTAACCGTAACTTCTCGTCAGATCAAGGCCTTGCCTTCCATTGGTGGGGAAGCAGACATTGCTCAGTATCTGACGGTATTACCGGGGGTAATTCTGACTGGCGACCAGGGGGGGCAGTTGTACATCCGTGGAGGTTCCCCCATTCAAAACAAAATCTTACTAGACGGAATGACCATTTACAATCCTTTTCACTCTATTGGTTTTTTCTCGGTATTTGAAACCGAAGCCATTCGAAGTGTTGATGTATTGACTGGTGGTTTTGGGGCAGAATACGGAGGGCGTATATCGGCAATCGTAGATATAAAAACGCGAGAGGGAAACAAGAAACGCTTTGGTGGAACCATCTCTTCCAATCCGTTCTTATCGAAAGTTTTGGTAGAAGGACCGATTAAAAAAT
This sequence comes from Bacteroidota bacterium, assembly GCA_039199865.1. Classification (GTDB taxonomy): domain Bacteria; phylum Bacteroidota; class Bacteroidia; order Chitinophagales; family Saprospiraceae; genus JALZUU01. The sequence continues at coordinate 3,223 of JBCCSR010000327.1, read as the reverse complement.
TGGAAGAGGGAGGAGGAAGTACTTCTTTTCTTTTGACGGGCAAACGCTCTTACTTGGAGCAAACCTCCAATTCTTTGTATAGCTATGCCGATTCATTGGGACTGCCCTACAATTTTACAGATTTGTACGGTAAACTGTCCTTTGTTACGCCCAATGGTTCCAAGTTCAACATCTTTGGCTTTAATTTCGATGATCAGGTCAACTTTGATGGATTGGCGCGTTTTGACTGGTCCAACTTTGGACTCGGAGCCAACTTTACCTTGATTCCACCTTCTTCTAGCTTTTTGATTGGTGGAACAGTGGCTTTCTCCAATTATGATATTTTGCTTCAGGAGGGGGATGAAGATCCGCGAACCAGTAGCATTTCCAGCTACTCGGTTGGACTGGATTTCACCTATTTTCACAAGGACAATGAATTGAATTATGGCTTTCTATTCGAGGGTTACAATACGGATTTTCAGTTCCGGAATTTCCTGGGGATTACCTTTCAACAAATTGATTTTACTTCAGAGCTTTCTGCTTTTGCTAAATACAAGTTCAAAGCGGGAAATTTGATTCTTGAGCCGGGACTTCGTACCCAGTTTTATACGGCGCAATCAAAAATTACCTTAGAACCACGATTGGGACTCAAATACAACATTACCGAGGCTTTGCGCTTCAAAGCAGCCGGAGGGGTTTACACCCAAAACCTGGTCAGTACGGTTAATGAAGACGATGTCGTCAACCTTTTTGTCGGTTTTCTTTCTGCTCCGGAAGAAACCATCTTTAAGCCTGGAACTAGAGATCGAACCGATGATCGTCTGCAGCGGGCACTCCATGCGGTTGCCGGTTTTGAATTGGATCTAAGCCGTAATCTACAGGTCAATGTCGAACCTTATTACAAGCGATTCAGCCAATTAATCAATATCAATCGAAACAAGCAAAGTGAAGACGATCCAGAGTTTACGACGGAAACGGGTAAAGCCTACGGGATTGACTTCCTAGTCAAATACGAAACGCCTAGTATTTATCTATGGTTGGCCTATTCACTGGGATATGTGGATCGTTTTGATGGAGAGCAGACTTATCCCACGGTATTTGATCGTCGCCATAACCTCAACTTTTTGGGAACATACACCTTTGGTTTGGATCAAGACTGGGAGTTTGGCGTCCGTTGGAATATGGGTTCTGGTTTTCCATTTACTTTGACGCAAGGGTTTTATACCAACTACACCCTGCAAGAAGGCATCTCCTCTGATGTACTGACCCAGAATGGTGAGCTAGGAATTGATTTTTCGGAAACCCGTAACGATGGCCGTTTGCCTTATTACCATCGTTTGGATATTTCTTTGAAAAAACGTTTTGAGTTCAATCGACGAACGAGCCTGGAAGTTACGGCGAGTGTGACGAACGCTTACAATCGTGACAACATTTTCTTTTTTGACCGAGTAGAATACGAACGACAAGATCAGTTGCCGGTTCTACCCAGTTTAGGTTTAACCTTCAAATTCTAAGCAAACCCCAATCTCGTCGAATCTTACCAAAAACAAAGCGCACTGCTTATGAAACCGAAGATTAAGTCTGTACATACTTATGTGATCAACGATTTTACCCCGGAAGAAGGCCTTTTATCCGTTAAACAGGTCAATAATGAAAATGGCAACTTGCTCCTACAGGAGCAGTATGCGCTAGATGGTCGGATCGAACAGAAAATAGAACGTGCCTATGATTCGGAGCAGCGACTGGTGGAAGAAAAACAGTATACCGAGGGAGACGCTCCGCATCAAGTGATCAGTAATACTTATGATGAAAACGGAAAACTCAATCGGAGTACTACCCGTTACATGGACGGAGCGCTGTCAAATACCGATTTCGTCTATGATTTGAGTGCACGCTCCGAGGAGATGACGACGCGAGATGAGGCAGGGCAAATCGAAGAAAAAGTGGTTCGCTCCTTTGATCAAGAGGGGAGAGTACTGGAACAAAGTGAATATGGAGAGGAGGAAAGTTTCGTCAAGAGCGTAAAATCCAGCTACAATGATGCTGGACGTCCCCTAGAGCGTCATTACAAGACTGAAGAGACGGAATATAAGCACTTTTATGACTATGAGTATGACGAGGAAGGGAGAATTACCTATGCGGAGATTTTTGATGTAAAAGAAGACCTCATTCGTACCGATGAGATCACCTACGATGAGCGTGGCAACCAAAAAGAGGTCGCCATGAAAAATTACGCAGATGGCTGGTCCATCGTGGATCGCTACACCTACAATGAGCAAGATCAGCTCGTCAAGGAAGAACGTTTTATGGCCAATGGTGATCCCGTAGAGTCAAAGGAGTATCAAATGGATGAACATGGCTTTGTATTGCAACAAGAGGTGAGAAACCGTAATGGCTGGACGATTCATCGCTATCAATACGAGTTTTTCGAAGCTACTACGAGCTAAGCTAGCTTTCCCCGAGCTACCCACCTGTAGGCGTCTTTCACGGCCAAATCTGATGGCCACCTGCTCAATTAAAAGGGTAGAAAGAAGCCCCTAAAATATTTTTGAAAAAAAGGACTGTAAAGTCTTAAGTATCAATTTGTTCAAAACATTAATGGAGGGTGTAACCGTGATTTGATGTATTAGAAAAAGAGTATTAACTTGTTATAAAAAAGATGTCAAGTAAAATTATCAAAAAAACGGGGAAGAAAATCATATTGCAAATAGAAGTTGAATTAGATCCAAATTCAATGCTTAATAGTGAAGAACAAATCGCAAAAGTATTAAATGAAGCGGGCTTGAAAATGACAAAAGAGGCTTTATTACAATTTGATTCAGATGGTCGACCAATCGAGTTCAGAGGAGAAAAACTAACGAGTAAAGGTCAAGAAAAAAAAGATATCAAGCCCCCTATGGGGAAGTAGAATTACCCCGCCATATTTATCAGTCGAGTAAAGGAGGTAAGACCTTTTGTCCTTTAGAAAAAGGTGCAAAAATGATTCATGATAGTACCCCTAGGTTTGCTAAGCAACTAAGTAGTAAGTACGCTAATTTAAGCGCTAAAAAAGTACAAGAAGATTTGAGGGAGAATCATTGTAGAAAAATATCAAAAGATTTTATAAGTAGTTTGTCCAATGATGTTGGGCGTCTAATAGAAGAACAAGAACAGAATTGGATCTATGCCTTGCCTGTACAAGCAATTGAAGCACAGGTCGTTAGTATTGGAAGAGATGGCACAACGATGTATTTACGTTCGGATG
>JBCCSR010000326.1:0-6062 GCA_039199865.1 Bacteroidota bacterium | reverse complement strand
TTTCTTAATATTTGATTAATATTTGACAATTGGGCCACCTAAAATTACTGTCCAATATTTTAAAAAAGATTATTCTTCTATTAAACCCGAGACAAAAATAAAAAACGGCTCGATAATTTTACTCGTCGAGCCGTTTAGATCAATAAAACCTAGATTTTTAGGTTATGTAGTAGTTGATTATTTACTATTCATTCCTTAAAACAGTCCTTCAATTACTTTCTCTTCCGTAATTCCCTCTGCTTCTGCTTTGTAATTGCGGACGATGCGATGGCGCAAAACATATTTGGCAATGGCCTGTACATCTTCTATGTCGGGAGAATATTTTCCGTTGATGGCCGCATGACATTTGGCACCTAAAACCAAATATTGAGAAGCACGTGGACCTGCTCCCCAGGAAATGTAATTGTTCACGGCTTCAGTGGCCCGACTCGTATTTGGACGGGTTTTCGTAGCCAATGAAACGGCGTATTCCAGCACATTGTCTGCAATCGGAATTTTGCGAATCAATTGCTGAAAGTACAAGATTTGTTTGCCCGTAACAATATTTTTTAATTGATAATTGATTTCTTTAGTAGTAGACTTTACCACCTGGATTTCTTCATCATAAGAGGGGTAATCCAGAGGGATATTGAACATAAAGCGGTCGAGCTGCGCTTCGGGAAGGGGGTAGGTCCCCTCTTGTTCGATTGGGTTTTGCGTGGCCAATACGAAAAAAGGAGCAGGAAGTACATGCCTTTGACCACTGACCGTTACCGACCGTTCCTGCATGGCCTCCAATAGTGCAGCTTGCGTTTTGGGAGGCGTTCGGTTGATTTCATCTGCCAAAACAATATTGGAGAAAATCGGTCCTTTGTTAAATTTGAAGTTTCGGTTTTCACCCAAAATTTCTGAACCCGTAATATCAGAGGGCATCAAATCCGGGGTAAACTGTATTCGCTTAAACTCTAAATCGAGTACTTCCGCAATGGTGCTTACCAAAAGGGTTTTGGCCAAGCCAGGAACGCCTACCAATAAGCTATGTCCATTGCTAAATAGAGAGATGATGACGGCTTGGACAACATGCTCCTGTCCAATGATGACTTTACCAATTTCTTGAGACAAAGTCTTGTACGCTTCCGCTAAGCCATCTACTGCTTCTACATCGGATTTGTAAGCGATTTCTTGCATAAATTAGAATTTTTCTTTCAGACAAGGAGATAGCAATTCAATATGTCTGCCAGTAAAAAGTATGAAAATAACTAATATGTGATTTATCAGGTCACAAATTTAAAAAAACACTTCATATCTAACGCCAATCCGTCCAGCTTTGTTTCGATACACTACAAATAAGCTCAATCTTTACCAAGGCACTCACTGAATGTCGGATCAAGCCAAGGAAACTACTATTGTTGGGGACAATCCCAAAGCATATCAGAAAGTGGATAACGGTCAACGGTATATGAATAATGCCACCACTCTGTTCGGATCGATTTAAAACGGTAAGCCAATAGCCGCTCCTTGAGCAATTTTCGGTTGTCCAACACGGTTTTCGGCAAATCAGTAAACGTATGATGCGCACGTTTTCCAAAAAAGTCAAAGGCAGTGCCCATCTCCAACTCTTTTCCAGATTGATCTACCAGGGTGAGGTCAACTGCCAAGCCGCGATTATGCATGGAGCCCTTTTGGGGAGGGGTGACATAACTGGCATTGGGCACTTTATCCCAAAGTTTTTGCTGAATGGGTCTTGGTCGATAACAATCAAAGACTTTGATCCCCAAACCCTGTTGCTGAAACTCTCGGTGAAGTGCAACGAGTGCCTTTGCCGCTGGTGGCCGCAAAAAACAACGGGGACAATCGTACATCTTTTCTTTGACAAAATTGTCAGTTGTGGCGTATCTGAGATCAATGATGATCGTAGAGTCAAGCAATTGGAGGTCCGACCATTGACTGGTATCGTAATCGTATTGTATTGGTGGAGGAAGAGGAGGAGCGGTTTCCTCTTTTGTTGTTTCCGTCACGGTTTCCTCTTCGATCACGGGAGGGCTGGGCTTGGGATTGTCCGAACAAGCCAGGTAGAAGATGATGAAGAGGAGCTCCATCAAAACGAGGAAACGCCAGTCTCGGATCATTCTCCAAAGATTTGTTGAAGTTTTTGAACCAAGGCTCGACCTTTTAAATTACGGGCAATAATTCTGTGATTTTCATCGAGTAAAACCGTGTGGGGGATGGAACGAACAGAATAGTTTTTGGCCACCTCATTTTGCCAACCCTTGAGGTCGCTGACGTGATGCCAGGCAAGTCCATCTTTTTCAATCGCTTTTACCCAAGATTCTTTTCTTCGATCGAGGCTGACGCCCAAAATATCGAATCCCTTGTCTTTGTATTTGTCGTATACTTTGACAATGTGTGGATTGGCCTTTCGACAAGGTCCGCACCAACTGGCCCAAAAATCGATCAAGACTACTTTCCCTTTGAGTTCACTCAGGCTAAGTGGAGTACCGTCGGGTTTGTTTTGGGTAAAATCAGGAGCGATGGCTCCCTGAGCGTAGCTTCTGGCTTTGTTAACGCTCTCCTTGAAATCTTTCATCACGATGCTGTATGGGTTGCTGGCCGCAAACTTTTGAATAAACAAATCACCGTATTTGGTAAAACCAGGATGATTTTTGGACTGCAGTCCCATCACAATACCTCCCAATGCATTGCAATAGGCTCGCCCACCTTCTGGGAGTTTTAGTAACTCGCGATCGAAGAAATCGTACAACATATCTTCGGGAATTGCCTGTGCGCAAAGCGTACTTGCATAATTCTTAAAGGCCTCAAATAGGTATGGAATGTTGTCGTATTCGGTATCTTTTAGATTTGCATTGTTGAAATAGGCGCCAGCAAAGTATTCCACTTCATTGGGATATACGCCTTGATTATTGGGGAAACTAAGGTAAGTCGCCAAGGCTTGTATTTTACCTAAAAAGGGTTGTCTTTGTTTGAGCTCATTAAAATATTGCAGCTTTTCTTGATCCAATACTTTCATTTTTTCGACGACATTCTCGGTTGACGTTCCACCTTGGGTGGCTTGCTGAAAAGCCATCATGTTTTGGCGAGACTGCACGGAGAAAGCTTGAATTTTGGCAATGACCTCGTTGTATTCTTGATTGATTTTGGAATTAGAGACTTTTGTACTACGCATCGTGTTGCAATTGCCAACCATCATTATGGATTCATCGCCACCGAGGATGACAGGCATTTTTTGCTTGCCTTCTTGTCCAACATAGTAAAAGCGATGTCCATTGAGTGGGACTTGAAACTGAAAGGTATCTTTACCGATTCGTTTTGATGCGTTTACCTTTTCAAAACCAATGCCCATGTATTCGTACAAGCTAAGGGGCTGGCTGTCCTTGCAATCTTTGATGACGCAGGTCAAGGTTGTGGTGGTCGCTTTATTTTGTTCTTTGCTTTGTTCTTGTACCAACTCATTCGTCGTCTTACATCCAGCTAGGGCAGCGGTCAAGATCAGCAAGTAGTATCGTAACTTCATTTGTCTTTTTTATTTTTGGATAAGGTGATCATGAAACCCTTTTGGCGCCAGCCAGGCTTGCCATAATTAGATGATCTGCTGTACGCTAAGTAGGGCCGTTACCTGTTTTTAGGTCTCACGATTTTGAGCAAGCAAAGATAAAGGCTTTCTGAGTGGCTTGCAAGCCGATGGATTAACTCACCTGCGCTAAAAATTCTTCTTCCGTCCAAATTGTGACGCTTCCCAATGCCCGCGCTTTTTTGAGTTTGGATCCTGCCTTTTCTCCAACGACCAAAATATTGAGTTTTGAGCTCACGGCACTGATGTTTTTTGCACCCGCTCTTTCGGCAATCATTTGCGCCTCTTTTCTACTCATCGATAGAGAGCCGGTGAAAAGAATGGTCTTACCGACCAGGGGAGCATTGTCATCCACTACTTTTGGCTGATCTGCTTCGGTTTGTTGTAGATTAACACCAGCAGTTTCCAGCTCGTCGAGTAAAACCAAATTATCGGGATTATCGAAGAAGTGGATGACATTTTGGGCCACGACGGGGCCTACATCTTTGATTGATATATAGTTGTCTAGGGACCAATCTTTGAGCTCCCGAACATGCTGGATTTCTGCAGCCAAAAGTTGCGACACTTTTTTCCCCAAGTGGTGGATACTCAAACTGTGCAAGAAACGGCTGATTGGATTTTGTTTGGCCTTGTCAATGCTCTTTTTGAGATTGGCTGCCGATTTTTTACCAAATCCTTCTAACTGGGCAATTTGCTCGTAATCAAGCCGGTAAATGTCAGCGATATTTTTTAGCCAACCCAATTCGTAAAAACGTTCGACGTAGGATTTGCCAAAGCCATCGATGTCCATGGCATCTTTGGAAACGTGATGAATCATTCTTTGTACAACTTGGGCTTTACAAGAGTAGTTTTCACAACGCCAAGCTGCCTCATTTTCCTGCCGAATCAAAGTCGTTGTACAAACAGGACATTCCGATGGGAAAAGAATGTCTTGTTCCGATCCATCTCGCAATTCATCCATCGCCTTGACGATATAGGGAATCACATCTCCCGCTCTTTCCACCAAAACGGTATCTCCTAATTTGATGTTTCTACTAGAAATGAAATCTGCATTGTGAAGCGAAACAGAAGATACCGTGACCCCGGCCAGTTGGACGGGTTCCAGCTTTGCTACCGGAGTGACCGAACCAATTTTTCCTACCTGAAATTCTACACCAACTAATTTGCTGGTCGCTTGCTTAGCCTTAAATTTGAAAGCGATGGCCCAGCGGGGATGGTGGCTGGTATAGCCACATTTTTCTTGTAAAGCCAACTCGTTTACTTTAACGACCATTCCATCGATTTCGTAAGGAAAAGCGGCTCGTTTGTCTTCCCAGCCCACACAGAATTCGATTACTTCTTCAATATTTTTACAAACCTTTTTTTCTTCGACGGGCACTTTAAACCCTAGATTGCCCAACAAATCAATGCTTTCCCCGTGAGTAGCCAAGCGATTCATGGCATTTTGATCTTGTACATCAATGGCATAACCCATTTGATAGACGAAGGCTTCAATTTGCCGATTGGCCGTCTCTTTAGGATCTTTAGTGCGTAAGCCACCGGCAGCAGTATTCCTAGGATTGGCAAATAGTTGTTTTCCTGCTTTGGCGCGCGCCTCATTCATTTGATCAAAACGATCTTTACGAATCACGGCCTCCCCTCGAAGCTCTACTTTTTTGAATCCGGACTTGGAAAAACTCGCTCGTAAGGGAACAGAGCGCATGGATTTGAGGTTGTTGGTGATATTTTCGCCGGCAGATCCGTTGCCTCTTGTGGCTCCTCTGACAAAACGGTCGTTTTCGTAGACTAGGGCAATACTTCCCCCATCGTATTTGGGCTCGACGCAGTAAGCAATGGGGCTATCGTCCGCTATCCCCGTCAATTTTCGGATTTGAGTATCAAAATCTTTCAGGTCGTCCGCATTGTAAGAATTGGCAAGTGAGAGCATCGGTGTCAGGTGTTCGACCGAGTCAAATGACTCTGTAAGGTCGTTGGAGACGCGCTGAGTAGGAGAGTCTGGACTGACGAGTAAAGGAAACAGTTTCTCCAGCGCCTCTAGCTTTTTGTATAACTGATCGTATTCAAAATCGCTCAATACGGGTTCACTTAATACATAGTATCGCCATTCATGATAAACGATTACTCGGTGGAGATCAGCTACTTGTTCTTGGGCGGCAGCTGATTCGGTGGCCGTTGTAGTTTTCAGTAAGGTCTTGGACAGATCGAAAAGTTGGCGCTGAACTTCTTTTGCGTACATGGCTTGAGTTGAAAGTATTTGTTGACAAAGGATCACCTATTTAGGGCAGCGTAAAATTAGGGATTAGTCAGGAGGAATGGAAACAGGAGGGAAAGAAAGGGGATTGGACTGGTTTTGGCCAATGCTCTAACTAACAGCATGGCACTTTATGAGCGATCGCGCTCTACGGAGCTGATAATCCATTACCGTCGTCGTCCCAGTTGCCCAAAGGATGCACTATTGCTTTAGCCCTTGATTGTGCTGATACTTCTCGTGTGT
>JBCCSR010000325.1:0-6065 GCA_039199865.1 Bacteroidota bacterium | reverse complement strand
GACGAGCTGGCTCGCGTTACGTGTCTAACGAGTTCTTGCAGCAGCGAATTGATGATGACTGTCAATGGCGCGCGGATGCTCTCATTTCTGAGCTAGAGTCTTCGGCGAGCCGAGTATTAATGCTCCATCTCGATTCGCTTCCTCGCGCTGTCGCTCTTGGTGAGGGGGCGTTTGAACGAGCGGTTTTGTCCGTCGACCGTGCGCTTGGTCGAATCCAGCGACGGCTTCGCACAGGCGATACGCTTGTCGTGGTCAGTCCTTTCGCTGCCAATCCAGCGCAACGAACACTCGACCTGAATCGGTGGCTCGAGCAGAAGCGTTACCTCAAGTTCGACAAGGACGGCGAGGTTGATTGGTCAAAAACTCAGGCCTATTCCGCCGGACAAGGGGGAATCTACCTCAACATAAAAGGGAGCGGTTGCGATGCTTTGGCTTGAGAGACCATTATTGGTAAACTGATGATCTACCCCAGCCCGAAATAAATGGACTTGCCCCCAATTCATGGAAATGGCCATGGTATCATCCGCATTGATTAAACCGCTACCATCGGTGTCGACATGTTTCAAATCGATATTTGTCCCTGGTGTATTTTGTTGCCAATCTGGTCCCGGTTGACGAAACCAGCCAATGTTGGCGTTTGGACGTATCGGACCAATCGAGTCATAGGAAAGGCCGATGGCCAGCAAATCAAAATGATTGACTACTTTATTGGTGTCCGTATCTCCTGGCCAAACACAATTGGAATCTACCTCCATAAAAGTACTCAACAAATGAATGCATCCATTTTGGGCAACTAAGGTCGCATTGTAAGTTGTATTGAAACTTGGCTTTGCAAAAGGATTGGGACAATCGCTACAAGACAAGCTCTCCAGTCCAGTATTCCAAGTCACGGTAGCCCCCGCAGGAAAAGGACTGATAAACAATTGGGTACTATCGCCAACGCACAGGGTATTGGTGGATGCATTAATGGTATAAGTTTCAAAAGTGGGAAAGCAAACCACCTCCTCAGAAGTACATCCATTGATCGCATTGGTCACCGTAACGGTATAACATCCCGTCAAACTCTGGTCGGATAAAGTTAGGGTAAAACAATCCGTATTTGCCGTAAAACCATTGGGACCGATCCATTCGTAGTTAAAATTTGAGGAGGCCATATCTGGATCGTAGCAGACGGTGATCTGTTCTCCCAGACAAACCGGATCTGGTGCAATGATCGCCCCTACGGGAGAAACGAGGTCACCTTGCACCTCAATGGTAGAAACAGTAGTACAGCCGTTGGCATCTGTCACAGTCAGAGAGTACATTCCTGGAGCAGTAACACTGATGGCATCATTTGTTGCTCCAGTACTCCAAATGTATTCATAGGGTGCGCTTCCCCCAGATACAACGCCATCCAATACCACAGCAGTCATTTCACAAGTAAGCGCACTGGGGGTATTGAGATCCAAAACGACTGGAGTCGGTTCTGTTATGACGAAATTTTCTACGGCAGCACAACCCAGATTATCCACCACTGTGACCTGGTAAACCCCTGCACTCAAACCCGAAACAACGGAAGTATTCATTCCATTGTTCCACAAATAGGTATACGCTCCTGCCCCACCCGTAACCATGATCTGTATTGATCCATCTGCGCTGCCAAAGCAACTTGAGTTCATCACTGAGTTGGTGGAAATGGTGAGCGGGACAGCAAAATCGACAGCGATCATCAATAAGCTATCGCAACCAAAAGTACTGATCAGAATTTGGGTACCCGTAGGATTGTTCTCATCGTAGATGACGCCATTGACTTCGACGGACTCTCCTGCACAAGCAGTAAAATTGAGGGACGTGACTTCTGTTGGTAAAAAATTCAAATCGACATTAACGGTACTATCACATCCATTTAAGGAAGCTCCGACCAGGACTTCTGTTCCACTGGGATTGTTGATGTCGTAAAGTGTTCCATTGAGTAAAAATGTTTCCTCTGCACATAAAGTAGGATCAACAGTAACATTCGTATTGGGAATTTGGATGTAATTGTTTTTGCATTCTGTATCGCTCTGACCATTTGATCCATCGGTCACGGTAAGACATACCGTATAGCTGGTTTCTGAAAGATAAAAATGAGTGGGATTGGCATCCGTAGCTACTGTCCCATCGCCAAAGTCCCATTGATAAACGAGATTGCTACCGGTGGAAAGGTCGGTAAAATCAACGGCTAGCGGAACACATCCAGTAGTCGTATTTACCGAAAAATCAGCCATTGGTTGTGCCAACAGAGCGCAAGTGTAGGAGAGAAAGAGAAAAAAACTTAGACTCAGCTTCTTCATAGGATATATTTTAAACAACAAGCGATAAATCAAGTCACTCCACCGAAGTTTTGAATCGATGAAACAGCTAAACAAGCAAGGCAAGTCAATCAAGGGCTTTACAAAGGTACTGGCTTCAAAGGGCAAAAAAAAGTACAGTTATACGCATTTATAGGTTTTTTATAGATAATTTACTCTAATTACATCCTCTTTTACAGCAAGTTATAATCTAATTTTATAGATTTACAAAAAATGATCAAATGCGAAAAACTAAATTAATTGCACTGCTTCAGCAACTGAGTACCCGGGAGAGAAGTCGGTTCAGAGAATATGTCTTTTCTCCGTTTTTCAATAAAAATAAAAAGATTCAACTATTGGCTCAACACCTGTTGGATCAGGCGCCAGAATTTCCGGAGGAAAAGTTGCAAAAGCCGGTGGTGTTTCGCCTACTTTTTGGAGCGGGAAAATACCAGGAATTGAAAATCAACAATATCATTTCTGACCTTTTACAATTGTTGTACGATTACTTGGCACATCGACAATACGAGACCCAAAAAGCAATGCAAAAAAATTTATTGCTCGACGATCTGTTGGCTAGAGGCGCCTACGATCATATTGAGCGAGTAGCCCGCCGTTACCAACAAATTCAGGAAAAATCCCATCACCAAAATTACCAGTTCTTCCACCAGCAATTTGAGCTTTACAACCAACTCGACCGACATCATTTAAGCAAAGCTACCCGCACCTACGATGAGAACCTACAGTTGAAAAACAATGCACTTGACCTTTATTATTTGAGTAACAAACTCCGGATCGCCTGTGATATGCTCAGTAGAAATATTGTCCAAAAGGCGGGCTACGAATGCCACTTTCTCGATGAGCTACTGATCATTTATGAACAAAATAACTTTGACTTTCGACAGTATCCCAGTGTCAATATCTATTATAAAATTCTCCAGATGCTGCAATCTGAAAATCCCGAACGCCACTATCGCGATCTCAAGCAACTACTGGATGCCCATCATGCCCGTTTCCCTCAGGAAGAAGCAAGAATCATTTATGTTTACCTACAAAACTATTGTATCCAAAAAATCAACTCTGGACAAAGCGAATACTATAAAGAGTTGCAAGATTTGTTCAAAGCCTTACTCGAACAGGGTATCCTTTACATGAATGGCTATCTTACGCAATGGGATTATAAAAACATCATCACCATTGGCCTCCGACTCAAAGATTTCGGCTGGACCGAGAAAGTCATTCATCAATACAAACAGCACTTGTTGGAAGAAGAGCGCAATAATGCCGTAGCCTACAACTTGGCTGCTTTTCACTACGAAAAAAAAGAGTACAAAAAAGCCTTGCAAGAACTTCACAATGTGGAGTTTACCGATACCTCTTATCACTTGGGCACCAAAATCATTCAAATCAAAAGTTATTATGAATTGGATGAGTCAGAGGCGCTCTACGCCCTCATCGAAGCCTTTCAGAAATACATTCTGCGCAATCGAGATTTGGCAGAATACCGCAAAAAAGCCAACGCCCATTTTCTTCGCTTAACCAAAAAAATCTATCAACTTAAAATTAGCAAACAGCACTTGTCCACCTCTGCTTTCAACAAAAAACAGCGCGTCCTCAGAGAGCAACTAGATCGTTTGCATCCCTTGGCCAATAAGGGCTGGTTGGAAATGATTTACGAAAAATTGTAAGAGGGAAATGCCACTAAAGCAGAATGGAGTCAACTTCCAGGCTAAAGTCGCACTTCGTTGCGGTCAAGCGATCTCCGGCAGTAAAGACCTGATGCGACTTGTAAACGCCCATCCTAGGTCGGGTATAGACTTCGACGCATTCAACGGCCAAATCGACAATCCAATATTCTCGGACTTTAGCTTTTGCATAGAGCGCCGCCTTGATCGTACGATCGTATTCAATGGAAGTATCTGCAACCTCAATAATTAACGAGGTATCTTTTGCGGTAGCACGTTTATTGGCATAATAGTCTTTGCGGTATTTTAAGACCGCTAGGTCTGGTTCTGGTTCAGAATATTCATCCAGTACAATGGGATTTTGTACACTGATAATAGCGTCGCCTCGAAGTGCTTCGGTTAATAAGTCAGTCAACTTATTCACACAAGCAAAATGCTTTTTTCCAATTGGTGTCATCTTAATAATTTCGCCTTTGATCAGTTCAATCCGCTTTTCCGACAGAATGCCCACTTCCCCCATCCGATGATACTCATCAACGGTTAATAACCTTCTTTCGAACATTACGGCCATAATCAATCTTTTAATGAATAGAAAAAAGAGTGCTTGCTCTACAAAGATAAACTATTCTATCGAAATTTGTTGCCTCAACTCAGGAGGGACATTGCCTGCCAAATCATCATTTCAATGTCATAATTTCTGTTTTTACGCAAGTACTTGGTCATCGCCCCCTTTTCCAGCCATACCGTGCTACAATTCTTTGTTTAAAATGCCATAAAAGCTGTATCTTTAGGAGCAATAAACATCACATAATAATTCATCCAAAGGGGTAAGCCATATGAGTAAAGTAAAAGCCTACGACCAGTTCATCAACCGACACATTGGAATCAATGAAGTGGAGCTTCAGCAAATGTTGAAAGCCGTAAAAGTCAAAAACTTGGATCAACTCATCAAAGAGACGGTCCCATCCAATATCCGACTCAAAAAAGAGCTAAAGTTACCGGAAGCACTCACGGAATACGATTACCTAAAAGAGCTGCAAAACACCGCAGCCATGAATAAGGTATTTCGTTCTTACATCGGAATGGGTTATCACCAGACGATTACCCCTTCGGTCCTATCTCGGAATATTTTTCAGAATCCCGGTTGGTATACTCAATATACCCCCTATCAAGCAGAAATTGCCCAAGGCCGCCTGGAAGCCTTGCTCAATTTCCAAACGATGGTCAGTGATTTGACGGGACTACCGATTGCCAATGCTTCTTTATTAGATGAAGGCACCGCTGCCGCCGAAGCGATGAGCATGTTCTTTAGCTTGCGCAATAAGCGAAATAAGTCGGATATGATTGATGAGTTTTTTGTCTCCGATCAAGTCTTACCACATACCATTGACATCCTCACCACGCGCGCAGAACCACTCAACATCAAAGTAGTGGTTGGCGATTGGAAAAAGTACAAATTCACCAACAAAACTTTTGGTATACTCTTACAATATCCCGCGGCGAATGGCAGCATCCATGACTATCGTAAGTTTGTGGCGAAAGCCAAGGCTGCGGAGGCTTACGTCACTGTCGCTGCTGATTTACTGAGTCTTGCCCTGCTCACCCCTCCAGGCGAATGGGATGCGGATGCAGTAGTAGGCAATACCCAGCGATTTGGTGTTCCTATGGGGTATGGTGGACCACACGCCGCCTTCTTTGCCACCAAGGAAAAGTTCAAAAGGTTAATTCCAGGTAGAATCATCGGGGTATCTATCGACTCGCAAGAGAATACCGCCCTGAGAATGGCGCTCCAAACCCGAGAGCAACACATTCGTCGGGAGAAAGCAACATCAAACATTTGTACCGCCCAAGCACTCCTCGCCATCATGGCAAGTATGTATGCGGTTTATCACGGTCCAAAAGGCATCCGGGCCATTGCACACCGTGTGCATAGCTTTACGCAAATGTTGGATTCGCAGCTCAAAAAATTGGGCTATAAACAAACCAATCGACATTATTTTGACACCCTAAATGTCAGTGCCGATAAAGCCTTGCAAACAAAAGTCAGAAGGGCAGCTACCGCAGCCAAAAT
>JBCCSR010000324.1:0-6083 GCA_039199865.1 Bacteroidota bacterium | reverse complement strand
TTCGAATCCATACAACTTGTTATTGACTAGCTCCACACCATCAAATGAAAGAAGTCACCCTTGAACCAGTAAGTACCTCCGGTTTGTTAATCGATCAAAAGGATCAGCCCGTTCTTTTCAACCGCAATAATGAAATTGAGGCTTTAAAGCGCAAATTGCATCTCCAACATATCATTAGCTTAATTGGAAATTCTCAGTCCGGAAAATCATTTCTGGTCAAATATGGTTTGGTTCCAAGGCTTAATGGAGTGGTAGAAGGACAAAATGGAAAAGAATGGCACATCGCCATTACCCGCCCGGGAATTTCCCCCATTCAAAACCTGGCTCATGCACTCGCGCGGCCAGGAGTTCTGGTTGAAAAAGCGGAGATCGCAGTGGAATATAGCCAACAACTCCATCGGGAGTTACAAAGAGATGGCGGCGCAGCATTGGTGGATGCGTTCCAAAAAGCACAGATCAAGAATGGTCAAGCATTCAATTTATTGATCATTGTCAATCGGCTAGAAGATATCTTTCGCTTCGAAGATTTGGGGCATCCGCAAAAGGGGCGTGGCACCTTGGCCACTTACATCAACGCTTTGTTGTACGCGGGAAGAAAAAAAGATGTGTCCATCTATCTCCTCCTCAATTTGCAAGCAGCCTTTATGGGTCGATGCGCAGAATACCGGGGACTGGCCGAAATTGTCAACGAAACCAGTTATCCCATTGCCCCACTCCCCCTTCGCAACATTTTAGAGGAACTCAATCAAATGTTTGACCGGAGCGTTCCCCCAACGGAAGCCTTGTTCCAACAAATGATTCAGGACATCAGGGCACACGAAGAGGATACCTTACTGTTGCCCAAATTGCAAAGCGTACTGAACTACACCATCCAAAATTGGAGAGAAAATGCTTCCCTGAATCAGGCCATTAGCCTTGATTACTATCCTCCAATTATAAGCCTTGATGATTTTCTACCCTTTCAACTCAACAAAATTTATGAGCGCTACCACGACCGAAAAGATGCAGCAGCGGTCTTAGCCAACATCTGTAAAGCAATTGTGCAAAAAGACGGCAACGGCTTGAGTCGGCGGCCCATTTTATTGGAAGACCTCTACCGATTATTTCCCACAGAAAAACATCAGCTGGTCAACGAAATCCTAACGGACTTTCACCATGCCCAACCCACTTTGATCGAGGTCATCAATCCCATCGAAATCCGACGGAAAAATTTTAACTTAAAAGACTTGAATCCGCGAAATACGGTTATCGATATCAAACAAATGGCCGTTCTGTATCAATGGGATACTTTGCAAAATTGGGCGCACGAAGAGGCCTTTGAAGCCGATGTATACAAAAGGTTGTTTGATACCGCATTTCGAAGAAAAATCTATTTAGACAGCAACAACAACAAAGAAATCACCCCAACGGAGCAGCCCCCCGAAAAGGACGACACCACCCATCAATTGATCGGTGAGTTAAAATCTTTTTTCTGGCAAGCCTACCAAAAAACGATAAAAACCTCCGATGAAAAAGGGGCAATAGATCAAGAAAAGCGGGAAGAAGTCAGTTTGCTCGTACAACCCGAGCTCGGCTACATGGTCAGCTTTGATTGGTACTCCCAAAACCGCATTACGCAACAATGGGCAGAGAGATATGCCAGTTCTACCGTCTACCAAACATCAAAGCGATTTGGTCAATCTGCTTTTGAAATCGCGATGGACTTTCTCAAGGAAAGTGAAAAAGCGGAAAAGGCCGCTAATGCTCGAAAGGAAGAAAAAAAAGAAGCCATAAAAAAGAAGACGGAATTGATTCGCAACGTATTCTTGGCCCTTTTTCTTTTGGCCATCGTCACCGCTGCTTGGGGGTTTTACCAACAAGCCGAAGCAAAAAAGAGCAATACCAATTTACAGTTGCTCAATTTTATCGATGCACTCACGGACGCGCAAATTATTTTATCCGGAACCAACAAAGTAGCCGAACTCAAAAAAGAGATTGAAGAATCAACGAGCATCAATTCACGGGAGGCGGTCATTGATTATCTGGCCCGGGAAAACATTCTCAAACTCAATAAAAAACACTACGTTGTACAAAATCAAGAGGTCAATACGGAGGACCTCTACGATCAATTGCTGATAAGCATTGGAGATTTGTATCGGGAGGAAAATACAAAAGGGATCTTGGCTGATCTTGAGGAGAGCCGAGAGGCAGCGCTTAGCGCCTACGATGAGTTGAAAAAAGTGGGCGACTCCATTACTTATCGTCAATACCCCTACGCCTACAAAACACTTTATGCCCACCTCGAAGAACTGCGCGAAAGGGACCCATCGTTCAAGGCAAAAAGTTCTAAGAGCCATTTGGTCCATAGCTCCTTAGTAAAATTATTGACTTCCAATCCCGCCATCGAAAATGAATTTGCCTTTTCGGATAATCGACGTTCAATCTTCGTTACCCAAGACCTCCAGGAGACAACCAAAACGCTACTGCAAAACAATAGCGAAGTCAGTGCAATGACTTACAATCAGCAAGGAACTCGACTCTTAGTTGGTGGAAACAATGGATTGATCAATTACTGGGATTTGTACACGCGCGAAAACGAGGAGCTTGAAGAAGTAATTCAATTGAAGCGAAAAAGATTTTCCAAAAAGAAAATAAATGGGTCCGTCCAGTTTATCGCTCCCATTCGCAATGATACTTATGTTTTGGCTGCTTCCACCAATAGCATTGTCGTCTACGATAAGCAAGGAAAGAAGAGAAATACTTTTCGCTTTTCCTTCCCCATTACCGCTTTGGCCATCAACGAGGAAGCAGATCGGCTCCTCTTGGGAAGCATTGGAAGGGTTTTGATTTATGAGCTCGACGAAAATTGGTGGTCGAAAAAAAGCCGATCTTTCCGTCCCGTCCCCTCTTCGAAAATCATTTTTGCCGATAGCCAGAAGAAATTGGCCATTAGCGCAATCGGTGTCAGCACTGTCGGTATTGACGGTAAAGATTTGATTGCGCTCGGAAGTGAAGTTGGAGACCTTTGGATTTTGAGTAGGTTTCCCCAAGGCAATCAATACTTTAAGGAATGTGATTATCATTTCAATAAACAAATGTCTACGATTACCAGCCTGGCCTTCAATACAACTGGCCAACAATTGGCCTCTTCTAGTCTGGATGGAACGGTCATTTTGTGGAACGTCACCGCTTTCAATGACGATGACGAACACATCCAGCTCAAAGAAAACGGACATGGTATCTGGACCCTTATCTATAAAAATGATCTAGAACTGGTCATGGCAGAAAATATCTTCCTCAATATTTTGTACTCTCAAACCGAAAGCCTAAAAAAATCCCTAGAACGTAAGGCTGGCGCAGTTCAGACTGGCGATACGAGGGAATAATTTCTGGTCAAATGAATCGGGTGCAATTGAAAAATTATCCCAAAATTTTTCAAGTACTGGAAAAGAAAGATGGAATGATGTTTTGCGCTGAAATGAATGGCAACTCAAATTCCACCACCACTACCTTGTCGTTCTTGGAGCATTGCAATGAGGCTTGGACATTTCGCAATCGTACTTAGTAAAAAGATGACAAAAAATCCTCAAAGTCTCCGAAGTGCTTTGAGGATTTTTTTACCCCGACTTTTAAACCCCGCCGTACCATGGGGCAGGTGATCTTCAATGACCAAACGGAGCTCATTGGCCAATTCGGGTTCTTTTACACAGATGTTGTACAAGACCGTCATCGAAAATACGCGGATGGCTACCGCCTCCTTGGGATCATCTAAAAATTGGAAACAAATTTCGGCAGTAAAGCCTAACAAATCTTCGGGGAGATCCCAAGACTGTAGGATACGTAAGGTATTGCGCTTGACGGCATCCGGGAGGGGTTGCGCAAGATTTTCGACGACCTTGCGCAAGTGTTTCTTCAACAAAGCAGGATGAGCTTCTACCGCAAAAAGGATGACCCACGCCGCTCGTTGCGTCACTCGATATTCCTCCTCCAAAAACAAATACATTAGTGCATCAAAACGCTCCTGATCAGCGCCAACATAGCTCGCGATCTTCAAGGCTTGCGTCTTGGAATGCTCGGCCAATAATTCTGTTTTCAGATCCATTCACTTCGACGATTAGGGAACCTCTTCGTTAAAGAAAATCTTGTAACAATACATTCCTCGTTCTTCATCGTATACCCGCTCGATGAATTGTCGACTGCTTTCAGGGTTGTAAAAGTCAAGTTTGATTTGGATGCCCGTATCGAGTTTGATGGTGCTCTTAAATGACTTGGTAGCTGATTTGGTGGCCTTTTGGGAAATGTTGAAGCCATTGACTTTTTCTGGAACGTAAGTCTCGTGATACGCTCTAAATTCTCTGGCTTGCTCTTCTTCGGGCAATACCGTTTTGGTAAAATCTTCTAGGTCAAAAACTTCGTTGGATGTAAAGTAATCCACTGAATCCGTCAGGAATTTGATTTGCTGTCGCTTGTCGGTGGCAGGCGCAATGACCTCTTCTGAGAATCCGTTACAGAGGGCCAAGTAATTTTTGGTATGAAAACTTTCGTTGCGTACAAAATCGATGTTCAAGAAATTGTAGGGCCAGTAATTGGCATCATAATTATTGTTGTCAACACTCACCACACGATACCCATCATCAGCATCCGTATTGAAAATCAAACATCCCTTATCTAGCTTTTCGACGTTGACGCCTTTTTCCTTTCGCAGAACCAATTTGTCCTCTGCAGCAGAAACCTTAAAGAAAGTATTTTTTTGCTCTGTTTTAAAAATACCCACCGCGTCCACCACCTCATCGTCCATAAGCAATCCAGTAAAATAAACGACGTATACCTCTCCGGATTTGATATTCGGATGGGTGGATTGTCGGTAGAGATGTTCAACAATATTGACAGACTCACTCAAAAGGTGATTGCGATCGATAAAAATAGATCGAACAAAGCTGTATACTTCATTGAGGTTGAGGTCGGCACCATGGGAAAAGTGATGCAAGTCATCCGTCCTTTTGAGAGGCTTGATGAAATAATGCAGGAGAATTTCTCTCATGGCTTCATCCAGATCATAGAGCTCATTGGAGATAAAATTTCGTTCTGCACGATGCTTATTGCCCACTCGATGGATGGCAATCTCTTCCATTTCTATATTTGCAAAATTGACCATAAAGATTGAATTGAGGGTTTGATACGAACGCCTTACCGAATTTTAGGCGCTGCGAATGTAAGAACATGCAAGTTTATTAAATTTAAGCGAGATATAGGGAATGCGAATGAAATAATTTGCCTTCTCCCTTTTTTTTGTATTTTGCCAATGCTTGATCTACAAAAGAACTTCAATATGCTAGGGGCACTCCGAATGCTGATTCGTTTCGCCAATTCCATCAACGAATGGATCGGGAAAAGTGTATCCTGGCTAACGACGACGCTGGTGCTACTGGTTTGTTTTGATGTCGCTCGGCGTGCCCTGTTCGATACCACTGCAGCTTGGATCATGGAACTCGAATGGCATCTCTTTGCACTCATCTTCTTACTGGGAGCTGGCTACAGCCTCAAGCGCGATCGGCACGTTCGAGTAGATTTGTTCTACGCCAAATTTTCGGCCAAAGATAAAGCCTTAGTCAACCTATTGGGCACCCTATTGTTCCTGATCCCCTGGTGTATACTGATCATTTATTTCTCCTATTTCTATGCCCTTGATGCCTACATTATTGGCGAGGTATCTCCCGACCCAGGAGGGTTGCCAGCTCGTTATTTGATTAAGTTTGCCATCACTCTGGGAATCAGTTTGTTGCTGCTACAAGCAATGGCAATGGCCGCCAGCTCCGCATTGATCTTGATGGACCAGCAAGCTGAGTCCGATTCAACAAGCGCTACACCCTAAAAAATCTGATACGCAAAATAATGGCCTTACTCGCAATTCTTCTTTTTATAAGCATCTTCCTACTGATTCTATACGGATATCCAGTAGCGTTTACACTGGGAGGAATTTCGATTATTTATGCCCTTTGTTTTCTCGATCCAAGTAGCTTTTCGGCTTTACCGCCTAGAATTATGGGGACGATGAGCAATTTTGTCTTACTGGCGGTTCCGCTGTTTATTTACATGGGCATTAT
>JBCCSR010000323.1:0-6083 GCA_039199865.1 Bacteroidota bacterium | reverse complement strand
GAAATAGACGGTGCATTCTACGGCTTTGACAATTGGGTCCCCGAATATAGCACCACTGCAATTAGTGGAGATATTTCTTTGATTGCTAGCCTCAACCAATTCAAAACCAACAAGAACAAAACCCGGAAGTGGAATCCTTACTTGTTTGGTGGTGGTGGTGCCGCTTCTCTAACTGTCAATGCAATTAACGGCGATGATGAAATAGACGTTTTGGATTTGAATTTCGATGATGACTGGGGAATTACACCATATATGCATGGTGGTGCTGGACTCGGTTACTTGATTTCTGATAAAATTAGCATTACCATAGAACACAAGTTGACCAAATTCTTTGGTCGTGGAAACGACTTGCTGGATGCAGTTGAGTTTCGTGGAACAAATGATGACAAGCAAATCACAGGTAGTTCTGATTTGTTGAACTATACCAACTTACGTTTGGGTTTTGCTCTAGGTAAAAAAGAGAATCGTTCTATTCCTTTATGGTGGGGAAGCCCACTTGACATGTTAGCAGAAGATTTGGCAGAAGTGAAGTCTCGTCCAGAATTGGATTTGACGGATACTGATGAAGATGGTATCATCGACATGTTAGATAAAGAAGTAAATTCTGATAAAGATTGCCCTGTAGATACAAGAGGGGTTGTTCTTGATAGCGACGGCGATGGTATTGCTGATTGCAAGGATAAAGAGCCACACTCTCCTCCAGGATATAACGTCAATGGCGATGGCATTGCTCAAGTTCCTAAAGGACCAGAGCCAGTAACTGAAGAAGATGTAAATCGCATCGTCGATGCTAAAATTGCTGCAATGCCTGTAGCTGACCCATCAGCAGATTGGTTCTTGCCAATGATTCACTACAGTTTGGATCGTCATGACATTCGTAATTCCGAGTTTGGTAAGTTGCACAACATTGCTACTGTAATGAAATTGAATCCTGAGATTCGCGTAGTCGCTACTGGACATACGGACAAATTAGCTGGAAATTGCTACAACGATCTATTGTCTTACAATCGTGCGAACAATGCGATCAATTACATTAGTACGAAATATGGTATCGCTAGAGATCGTTTCATCCTCAACTGGGGTGGAGAGAATTCTACTCTGGTTCCATCAAATGGTTCCAACATGATGAACCGTCGAGTTGAATTCACAGTAGCTACTACTGAGGCTGAAATGGCTCGTCCTGATTGTGGTGTCAACCGTGCTGGTTCTGGAAATACTAGCGGTTATTCTGGAAATAAAGAAGCAGGTTATTAATCATAGCCTTCCAAGAATAAAACTATAACAAACACTTACATATGAGGGGATTGTCCAAACGGACAATCCCCTCTTTGCGTATTTCTACGTGTGAAGGAAGCTGGCAGGGTCGCATTTTGTATTGCTACCATAAATTATGGCCAATAGCAAAGGCAAACGATCGCACTGAGCATGGTGTTTATCCCAATTTTAAGTACAATTTCAAAGACTACAGATTTTACTGAAGGAGAAGGGGAGGAGAAGTTGAGAAGGGCATCGCTAATAATTGCCTATAGAAAGCATGACCAACGTACAGGCTGCTACTACTTCAATATTTTTTTCCCTAGCCATTTTCATTAGGACCGTATTTTCTGTTCCAGGATTGAAAATGATGCGCTTGGCTTGGAGATTGATGAGGTAGGAATAATATTGACGTTGTAGGCTAGGATTGATGTATAAACTTATCGTGTCTAGATGATCTATTTCTGGAAAGCCTTGAGTAATTTCGATTTGTCCAATTTTTCCTTTTTTGATGCCTAGAGCGACCACCTCGTGGCCATGAGCAACGAGCCGATTTACTGCTCGATAAGCATAGCGAGCAGGATTCGTGGACGCTCCAAGCACAAGTGTTTTTTTCATGTTTATACCAATAATCGAATAGGATCTTCGAGTATACTTTTAACCGTTTGGAGGAACTTCGCTCCCGTGGCGCCATCAACCACACGATGATCACAAGATAGGGTTACTTTCATCACATTGCCAACGGCCAATTCTCCGTCTTTTACAATCGGTTTTTGAATAATGGTCCCTACGGCCAGGATGCAAGCATCTGGAGGATTGATGATCGCGGTAAATTCCTCAATATCAAACATTCCCAAGTTGGAAATGGTGAAAGTGTTGCCTTGCATTTGATCGGGTTGGAGTCGTTTTTCTTTGGCTTTACCCGCCAATTCTCTGACCTCTACGTTAATTTGCGAGAGCGACTTTTGGTCGGCATGGCGAATTACAGGCACCAATAATCCATCTTCAACGGCAACTGCTACACCAACATTGATATGTCCATTTCGTCGAATTTTATCGCCCAGCCACGAAGAGTTGATGGCAGGGTGTTGGCGTAGGGCAACAGCACAGGCTTTTACGACCAAGTCATTGAAAGACACTCGGGTGGGCGCAATCTCATTGATTCGTTTTCTAGCCTCCATCGCATTGCTCATTTCGATATTGATGGTCAAATAAAAATGCGGTGCACCAAATTTGCTTTCTCCTAGACGGCGCGCAATAACCTTACGCATTTGACTAACTGGAATATCTTCTGATTGCTCAGCGGCTCCACCGTATACGAATGGAGCGACAGCGGGTTGGCTGGCGTCTTTGGGAGGAGCTGCAGCGGGTTGCTGGCTAGCTGTTTTGAGATAGGCTTCGATATCGCGTTTGATGATACGGCCATGATCGCCAGTACCAGTGATGTCGGCCAGATTAATTCCCGTTTCATTGGCCATGCTTTTAGCCAAGGGGGAGGCTTTGATCCGTTGGGTATCACTATGACTGGTAGAGGCGACCTCACTGGTCACAGTAGCAGGAGCTGCGGGGGCCTCGGTGTGATTGCTTTCTGCCGCTGGTTCCGGAGTCGGCTCAGGAGCGGCTTCACTTTGGCCACCATTTTTCTGTGCAGCTGCCAAAGCGGCCTGAAAATCTTCGCCAGCTTCACCAATAACGGCTAGAATGCCATTGACTGGAACTGGCCCTTCTTCAATACCGATATGAAGTAAGACGCCTTCATGATAGTTTTCTAACTCCATGGTCGCTTTATCGGTTTCGACTTCCGCTAGAACGTCTCCGGGTTCTACAGTGTCTCCTACTTTTTTCATCCAACCAACAATAACCCCTTCTTCCATTGTATCGCTCATCCTGGGCATGCGAATGATCTCGGCCATAACTTTTCTTTTATACTTTATAAATGATGTGCAATTGATTTCTTGAATAAAATCTAGGAAATCAAAATTGATAAAATTTCAAAACACTGCAAAAATGCGATATTTTAATCTAATTTTACGACTATATACAGTCAAAATTTGCAAAAAAATGATATTGAGTAGCGCTTTCTATCAAGCCCAAATTTCTAGGTAGATTTTGATGTTCTCGTAGAAAGCCCCCGGATCAACCTATCACAATGTTCATGAAAACAATTCTTTAGGTACGAAAGTTTGATCCGAGAGGCACAAATGCAATAGAACTTATCGTTTTGACTGTGTCAGTTTTATTTATAGCAGTAAATTGCAAGCTCAAAATAAAAAGCTGATGTTGTTGAATGGATAAAGCGTAGCCAATTGAGCGCAGAGTAATACTTAAGTGAAGGCAAATATTAAATGAAATATGGAGTTTTCTTCAAAATTAATTGAAGAAGCAGTCAATGCTTTTTCGTCGCTTCCAGGGATTGGTAAAAAATCGGCCTTGCGATTGGTTTTGCATCTGATGAAACAGGAAGTGAATATTACCGAGCAATTTGCGGAGGCGATTGTTAAGATGAGACAAAATATCAAAGAGTGTAATATTTGCCATAATATTTCCGATACGGATACCTGTCGGGTATGTAATGATGTGAGTAGAAACCGAAAAGTCATTTGTGTGGTAGAAAGTATTCGCGATGTAATGGCCATTGAGAGTACTGGACAGTTCAAGGGCCTGTATCACATCCTTGGCGGAGTGATTTCTCCCATCGAAGGAGTAGGGCCTGATGACTTGAATTTGCATAGCCTCGAAAAGCGGATTCAGGAAGGGACCGTCCAGGAGATCATCATGGCAATCAGTCCGACCATCGAAGGAGATACCACCATTTTTTACCTTTCCAAAAAACTCAAGCATACGAACGTAAAGGTAAGCACCATTGCTCGGGGTATTTCCTTCGGGGGAGAATTGGAATATGCGGATGAATTGACTTTGGGGCGCTCTATTGTTGCTCGTATTCCCTACAGAAACCAAACTGAATAAACGATCTCCCTGTACATACGGCCCAACTCATGAAGCTATCGGTCATCATCGTCAACTACAATGTCAAGTATTTTTTGGAGCAGGCACTGTTATCCGTCGAGAAAGCAGCGGCGGGCTTACCCGTAGATGTATTTGTTGTTGACAACAACTCAGTGGATGACTCCGTCCGTATGGTGAAGGAGAAGTTTCCTAAGGTAAAGCTCATTGCCAATCGAGACAATCCGGGCTTTTCAAAGGCGAACAATCAAGCCATCCGCTTGTCCGATGCTGAATATGTTTTGTTACTCAACCCAGATACCGTCATTGAAGAGGATACTTTGCGGAAGTGTATTGCCTTTATGGAGGAACATCCGGACGCGGGAGGATTGGGGGTCAAGATGATCGATGGATCTGGGGTGTTTTTACCCGAATCGAAACGGGGCTTTCCATCCCCCTTTGTTGCTTTTTGTAAAACTTTTGGCTTGGGGCGCCTTTTTCCTCGCTCTAAAGTATTTAACTATTACCATCTGGGCTATTTGAGTAAAAACGAGACCCATCAAGTTGATGTCCTCTCGGGGGCATTCATGATGTTGCGTCGGTCGGTATTGGAGGAGATTGGTTTGTTGGATGAAACGTTTTTTATGTACGGTGAAGACATCGATTTGTCTTATCGCATTGTCAAAGCCGGATACAAAAACTATTACTTTGCCGAAACGACCATTATTCACTACAAAGGGGAAAGTACGCGCAAAGGATCCCTCAATTACGTTCGTACCTTTTACAATGCAATGATCATTTTTGCTCGTAAACACTTCAAAGGAGAAAAGGCTTGGCTCTTTATTTTAATGCTGCAATTGGCCATTTATTTTCGGGCGAGTCTGACGCTCTTAATCAATTTTGCCAAGAAAGCTTTTTGGCCTTTATTGGATACCTTGATCATTTTTGCGGGGATGTTTTATCTAAAAAATTTTTGGGCTCAATATTATTTTAATGATCCCAATTATTATCCTGACTCCTTTTTGTATTTCAACACCCCCTTGTATATTGGCATCTGGTTGATTTCCGTTTTTTTTAGTGGAGGCTATGATGCGCAAAGCAATACTCGGCGTCTGGTAAGAGGTTTATTGGTAGGTACTTTGTTGCTGGCGGCAGTATATGGTTTTTTAGATTTGGAATACCGTCCTTCGAGAATTTTAATTGTGCTGGGCGCCATTTGGGCCATTTTATCGACCACCTCACTCCGGATCCTCTATCATTTTGCCATGACGGGCAATTTAGGCTTTAGCCGAGAGCGAATCAAGAATATGGTCATTGTGGGGTCGGAAGTTGAGAGCAAAAGAGTTTTACAACTGATTCGCCAAGCCCAAGTGCCCAATAATTTTATCGGTACGGTTGCTCCTCCGAGGGTTGATGATCCAGAAACTTTCCTCAGTAGTTTGGATCAATTGGACGAAGTGGTTCACATCTACAAAGTCGACGAAATCATTTTTTGTTCTAGCGATATTGCCGCTCAAGAAATCATGCGTTGGATGAATCAGCTGGGGGCAGAATTGGAATACAAGATTGTCCCCAAAGAGAGTCTGAGTATTATTGGCAGTAGTTCAAAAAACAGTGCAGGGGAGTTGTATACTATTGACATTCAATTTAAAATTGCTCATTATGCCAATCGTCGGAATAAGCGCTTGACCGATTTGTTTGTGGCGCTATTGTTATTGTTGCTACTTCCGGTATTCCTATTTTTGGTAAAAAACAAGGGAAACTTCATGAGTAATCTGGGGCAGGTAATCATTGGACGCAAAACCTGGGTGGGCTACATTGGAAAGGGAGCCTTCAATCTTCCAACCATTCGCAAGGGCGTCCTGAATCCCTTAGATGCCATTCGG
>JBCCSR010000322.1:0-6086 GCA_039199865.1 Bacteroidota bacterium | reverse complement strand
TCTCTACTAGTAGGAGATTTCCTTTTTGTCAGTAAAGCGCATTACGGAATTCGTACCCCAATGACCGTTTTACAATTTCCACTAATTCACAACACCGTCCCCGTTTTGGGCAACGAATCATATTTAAAGTCGCCCAAACTCCCCTACTACCGCTTACCCGCAATTGAAAATATCAAGCGAAATGATCCTGTTGTTTTCAATTATCCGGCAGGAGATAGCATTCTGATTGGGGCCGACCGAAATTATAGCTTGGAGGATCTGAGACGTGCCAACCGCCTCAATGACCCCCAATTCCGAGGCAAGACCTTACGAATTCGGCCCATCGACAAAAAGGATCATTACATCAAAAGATGTGTTGGAATACCCGGTGATCAAATCGAAATTCGAGATCGACAGTTGTATGTCAATGGCGCTCCAGCAGAAAACCCTTCCAAGCTACAATTTCGCTACCGTGTCAACCTCAACGGTTCGAGTATCAACGAGAAAAAGCTAGAGGAATGGGGCATCAGTCTGGAAGAGTTGCGTTATTTTGCCAATCGAAATACTCGAATTTATCACCTCAACGATGAACAGGCAGAAAAACTTCGAGCCATGAATCAAAATATTGTTGTCGAACACGTGGCCCCCGAACACACAGAAGGTTATTTGTTTCCACATGACCCCAGGAATTTCCCTGGCTGGACCAATGACAACTATGGCCCACTAACCATTCCCAAAGCTGGGGAGACGGTCACGGTCACGCCCAATAATATTGAAGTGTTCCGGCGAGTCATTACTGCCTACGAGGGACACGAATTGTTGATCAAGAATGGGCGGGTATTCATCGATGGCCAACAAACCACCACTTATACCTTTGTACAAGATTATTACTGGATGATGGGAGACAATCGCCACAACTCTGAAGATTCCAGGGTTTGGGGCTTTGTTCCTGCCGATCACGTAGTTGGTAAACCACTGTTCATTTGGTTTTCCACCAAAAATGGCAACATTGGCAATGGCATCAACTGGAACAGAATCTTCTCTTCCGCCAATAAGATGTAAGTTGGGCTACGGATCGCTGCTCGTTCAGGGGACAAACGGTATTGCAATTGACTTGCCCTAAATTACCGTTTGTTCTCTCCCTTAAGGGGCTCCCCGAGCTCCTTGAGTTCTGCTTTGGGGGAATTCTCCCAGCCATTCCCCTCATTCACCGGGCGAGCGTCGTCCGAGTAAAATCCTATTATTCCATCCAAGCCGACATTCCCCTTTTCAAGATTATTTCATATATTGAGTACTTTCCCAATAAGTTAGGTTTTCCCAAAGGGAAAGCCAACTCCTCTTTTCATCAAGCACTGATCCGATGCTGCAAAAACTGGTTGACTTTTTCAAGAACTTATTTTCTGGTCTTTTTGGTTCCAAAGACAAAAAAGCACCCGAAATCAAGGTAACCGAAAACTTTCCCGAATTAGATTTAGAAGAACCACAAGATGGTTCCGAAATTCGTCCAGATACCGCAGTCGTTGTGGTCAATGAAACCGAACCCATTCTTGTTGATCAAGGAAATGATGATTTGACCAATGAACCGCCACCAAGCGAGACTGGCTCTAATGGCAATACAGAAACGCCCTCCACAGAGGATCCTGGCCAAAGTGCGCCAACTGAGGAACCGAGCGAAGGCCCCATTGAAACGCCAATTGAGGTAACGACCGAACCCACAGAGGTAAAGCCAGCTCACAAAGCGCGTTATCTGTGGTGCCTGGACAATGGCCATGGCCAACTCACCAAGGGCAAACGCTCTCCCAAATTACCCAATGGAGATCAACTCTTAGAATACCGTTTTAACCGGGACATCGTTAAGCGCATCATCAAGGCGCTAGATGAAATTGGGGTACAATATTTCAATGTAGTTCCCGAGGTAGACACCGATAATTTTCTGGAAGGACGCGTCAAGCGAGCCAATAAAAAGTCTGCTGAACTACCCAAGTTATTTGTCTCCATTCATGCCAATGCTGCCCCCGCTCCACACGGCAAATGGTCCAATCCAAAGGTCAGTGGAATAGAAACTTGGTACTTTCACAATAGCAGCCGCGGAAGGAAGATGGCAGCCATTTTTCAAAAACATCTAATCGATGCTACGGGATGGAAAAACCGCCATATCAAATCGCGTCCGACCAAACAATTCTATGTATTGCGCAACACGAGCATGACTGCAGTGCTCACCGAGAATGGTTTCTACAACAATTTGGAAGAATGCAAACTATTGCTCAAAGAGGAGATTCGTCAAAAAATCGCCGATGCCCACGTCAAGGCCATTCTAGAAATTGAAAAAAAGGGACTGTAAAATCCAGATGGATCACTACATCTAAAGCCTTGACCGCCAGGGCTTGACCCTAGTGAAAAAAGATCCCTTGCCTACTTGCTCCTCAATAGTCGATACAGAACTAAGGATCTATTGACTCCAAAAATGGATTTGTGGATTTCATGCCTTTGACTCTATTTTTTTTCTTATCTTTATCGCGATAATAAGCGGCTCATTTTCAACATATTATCCAAAAAAAGTATACTTTTGAGCGAATTTGAGTCAAATGGCATCTCCCCATGCCGTTTCTGATAAGTTCAAGACTCAAATGAAACATCCCAAAAATAAATTTTTCGCGAGAATCTCATTTACCGGACAAATAAATTGAAGTATTGTCCATGTCTATTGCCGAGGCATTTAGGCATCGTGTTTTATTTATGACCGACTGAACATGAAACGATTACTTAGCGCTTACTTTCTCTGGGTGGTTTCGATCACATTGGCCACTGCCCAAATCAACTACACTGCTCAAGACGTAGTCCAGCCTTTCGATGGTCCTTTTGGCTACGGATCCAATATGGGTTATTTTCCTCCTTGGGAGGATGAACAACTGGCTGAAATTGCGGTCGGCAATAATGATTTAGGAATCATCGGGGCTGGCGTAAAGAGTTTGAGACCTTCCCTTCCAGAACACTTTCTAGAACAATGGGGCTATGATGTACGCATCAATACTTTTCAGTTTTACCAGGAGCTGGGGGTAGAAAATAATACAGTATTTATTGGTTATCCACGTAACAGCCATCAAGATACAAGCTATTTTTGTCCGAGCCATCGATCCGAAGTCTTTGCCAACTTGTATACGGATATTTGGGATGGTGGGGCCAACGACACTCCAGTCAATGATGATAATTACTATGCCCTGTATCTCTATAAAATGGTGACGCGCTACAAGGATTATGTCAAATTTTGGGAGGTGTGGAACGAACCTGATTTCGACTATTCTGGCAATGCTTGGAAACCCGCAGATATTCCTGGCAACTGGTGGGTGAACAACCCTGACCCTTGCGACTATGCCCTACGTGCCCCTGTTTTTCATTACATCCGCATGTTGCGCATCAGCTATGAAGTCATCAAAACCTTAGATCCCGACGCTTATGTGACAACGGGTGGTTTCGGTTTTCCCTCTTTTCTGGATGCCGTTTTACGCAACACCGATAATCCGCTCAATGGCCTACCTTCCCCAGATTACCCTTTGAAGGGAGGTGCCTATTTTGATGTTTTAAGTTTTCACGCTTATCCACATATCGACGGAAGCCTGCGGGATTGGAGCGAAGAGATTGAAGATTTCGTTTATCGACGCCATTCAGATGCTGCCGCTGATGGGGTCATCATCAAGAAAAAAGAGTTTGAGGCCGTATTGAAAAAGCATGGTTATGGGCTACAATATCCGGCCAAGCCCTTTATCATTACCGAGAGTAACATTCCCAGAGTTGCTTTTGGTGAGTTTATCGGTTCGGATGAGGCACAACGCAACTTTATCATCAAAGCTCTGATTGAAGTGCAGAAAAATGGGATTGAGCAATTTTGTATTTTCAATTTAGGAGATAGTCGAGTCCAATCTGAAGCGATCAGTGAGTTTCAGTTGATGGGCTTGTACAAAAATCTATCTGCCAACGGCCCTTACACCCAGGTATCCAACGATATTGCTGCGGCCTACCGCACCACCTCTGATCTGTTGTATGGTGCCCAATTCGATCCGATCGAAACACAGGCAATGTTGTTGGAAGACAATATTGGAGGAGGCGCTTTTGTGCATCCTGATGGTTCGTACACTTATGTACTTTGGACAAAGACCAGTACTGATCTCAGTGAATTGGTCACCAAATCCTATTCCTTCCCACCCCTCATTGCCACCGACTCCTTGCAAATCAAGCAATGGGATCATTCATATCGGCCTAATTCAAATACCATTGCTTCCAATACCATTCAGCTGACCGCTTGCCCCGTTTTCGTTCGGACAAAAAAAGCAGTCCCTGGAAATAGCAATAACAATCCGGGAGGAGGAAATGAAGAAGAAGCTAGCAATGAGTTTCGCTTTAGTTGTTATCCAAACCCCTTTGTTGATTCTACTCAGTTGATCTTTCAAATTAAAGACACCAGAACCATCTCATTGGCGGTTTACAACAGCAATGGACAATTGGTCCAACAGTTTTACGATCAAGAACAATTGGAGGCAGGTGTTTACCAAGATCATTTTTCGGGACGTCTTCCTGCCGGGGTCTACCTCTGTAAATTGGAGGTCAATGAAAATGTTTACACCACAAAAATCATTAAGGTACAAGGAGAGTAAGCACTGCATTAAGTGCAAGACCAAGTCAGCTAAATCTTTAGCAATTTTGCTGGTTTAATGATTTTTCGTATTATCGTTGATGGCGCCACTTTGTCTACCCGATCAAGCTGATCTTCTTTCACTAAAGTGGTCCTATACTTCTTTAAAAATCACAAAGAAATGGGTCGATAATTCGAAAAGAAGTAAGAACTTCGAACCATTTCATAGACAAAACGGACAATCGAATGATGAAGCGACTATTACTTCTTTTGGGACTTATAATGGGCACTTTTCAGTGGCTGACTGCCCAACAATTGACCAATACCAATTTGTATGTATTTGACTTGGAGGCAGCATCGGATAGCAATTTTATCCTTTCCAATCCAGCCTTTTTATCCAATTTCAACCCCACGGGATACAACAATCAACCCCATTTCATTGATGACAATTTACTATATCTCACGGTACAATATCCAATGGATACTACCCAAACGGATATTTATGCCCTCGATCTAAGTCGAAAAACCAAAACTCGCGTCACAGCAACCTCCGAAAGTGAGTATTCGCCAGCACTCGTTCCATTTAGTAATGCGGAAGGTGGTGCTTTTTTCTCTGCAGTGAGGGTAGAAAATGATTTGAATCGAAGCCAGCGGTTGTGGCAATTCCCACTCAATCATTCGACCAATGGGCGTCCCATTTTACCAAACGTCACCAATATCGGATATCATTGCTGGCTCAATCCAAGGGAAGTCGCTTTATTTCTCGTCGGCCGCAATGATGATCCCCATCAATTGGCACTCGCCAATGTCCAACAAGAAGACATTACTACGATCACTGGTAACATTGGGCGCTGTATTCATCGAATGCCAAGAGGTGGAGTGGCTTTTATCCAAAAACTAAGTGAAAGGAGTTGGCTGATCAAAGAAATTAGTCGCAACAATTTGCGTCCCAGACTTATCACCGCCGCTTTACAAGGTAGCGAAGATTTTGTCATCCTACCCGATGGTACCTTTATTGCAGGACAAGGTAATCGTCTGTATAAGTTTAAAAAATCCATTGACGTCAGCTGGGTACAAATTGCAGAATTGAGTAGTTATGGCATCAACAACATTACCCGCCTTGCCCTTAATCAGAGTGGGACCAAACTGGTCATTGTTAGTAAGTAAACCTCCAATTAGACTACATACTTATGAAATTCAGTCTTCTTCTTTGTACCCTCCTTTGGACCTCTAGCCTTGGTGCACAAAGCACCAAAGCATTCAAAAAAACGACCTGTGAGTATCGAAAGGAGTACAAAAATAAGTTTGTCAAAAACGGGCGTGCGCCCTTTTATCAGGATAAAAAAGGAACGAAGAAGATGAAGTTTTTCAAACCCAACACCAAATACTTGGTCAGCTGCACTTTTGAAAGAACGCCCCACGAAAAGCCTTTTGAAATGCCCACCTACAGCGGTATGCTCAAACCCTATATCAAATACGG
>JBCCSR010000321.1:0-6095 GCA_039199865.1 Bacteroidota bacterium | reverse complement strand
TTTTAATCCAGGCTGACGAATCAGGAGATGCATCACGTACAACATCCCAAAAACAAAAGCTAAAGAAACATAACGAATGATCAAATGAAAAACACCTTGATGGTAATACTCTGCCGCATTTTGACTGATGTAATGATGGCGAAGCAAATTCAATTCGTAATTTCCTTGTCCCGCAAAAATGACTAAGAACAGGGTCATAACAATCAAAATACCATAAGTCAATCGTTCGTGTTTGAGCTTTTTCAAAATGAAAAGACCAGCCAAACTCAGGAACAACATGGTATAATTGATCAACCACAAAGCCTTCATGCTTTGTAGATCTTCAAAGCGTTTGTACATGGGATATTCATCGGGTAGTTTGATTTCTGAGGACCAGTACAAATGATCAAAATACTGAGCAATTTCCAAGCGGAACGTATTGTAGGTCACCATCACCAAGATGCTCGGAACGGCGTAGTAAACAATACGATACCACCATTTGCTCTGAGGAGTAGGCGCTTGATGATCTTTTACAAAAATCCACCAACAAATCCAACTAAAAGCGGCAATGAATAAGATGCCATTTAAAAACTGAACGTTCAAAAGAGGGATAAAATCGGTGGCTTTGGTGACGTAAACCAAGCTCCAATCAAAGAGCATCCCAGCAAAAGCAATGAACATCAGGACGTAAGACATGCGTTCAAAAACCACTGCTCCCCTACTCCGGCTCAACCAAAACAGGAGCGATGCCTCAAGCGCCCAGGCAATGGTCACCCAAACGCCGTCCAACTGAACGGGAATGGTAAGGGTAAGAAAAATCAGTACCAAACCCGCCACCAAATGAAATAAGTTTTGGCTGGCCAATTGATACCGACGAATCAGTAAGGCAATGCCAAAATGAATCAAGGCATTGACTACCGTAAAGACGCCGAGGAGTTGCGCTCCCGATTCGTGTTCATCCAACATGACGTAACCCAGCCCGTAAAATAGGAAAGCATTGGTCAGGATTAAGCTCGTATCAAATCGACCAATTTGCTCTGCTTTGATCAATTTGTAGGCCATAACGGCGGTATAAAAAATGGCAAAAAAGAGTCCCGAGAAACCTAAGCCCAAAGCCAAATCATTCTTGACTTCAAAGCTATTGAAGTACCAAGCGGTAAAAATCAACCAAGTAAAAACAAAAGCCACATAAAGTAGAGGTTTCCAATATTGACGGAAAGAAATAGCGAGAATACCCAAATTGATCAAGACCATGTAAATGAATAAAGACAGAGCATCACCCGAACCACTACTGAGTAAAAAGGGAATGCCATAGGCCCCGACCAAACCTAAATGCGCAATAAATTGTCGACGATAACTCAAGGCCGCAATGACAGTGAATACCGTAAAAATAACCATCAAAACAAAGGTAAAAAGCTGGGGGATGAGGGCATAAAAGGCGTAGGCCGAAAAGGTAATAAAATAAAAAATAGCCATTGCTCCACTTAAGAGTACGGCACTAAAATTTTCGTATTTCGACCTGAGCCGAAAGGCAATTCCAATGAGAGCCAAGCCCATCAAATACCCCATGACAATCCGCGTTAGCGGGCTCACCATATTGTTGGCAATTGCATAACGCGCTCCTACCGCTACCCCAAAAACTGTAATCAAAATCCCAATTTTGCTAATCAGATTTTCACCGATAAATTGCTCCAGCCCCTCATTGGTTCTGGGAATTTTTTGGAACTGACGTTCCAACCAGCTAGGCTCTGCCATCGCTACTCGACTTACCTTTTGCTCCTGTCGATTGCTTGGAGGAGTCCATTGGGAACTAAGAGGAGTAGTTTTGACCTCGACGGGCTGCTCTTCGGAGGATATTTGTTTCGTTTTCACCACGGGAGGCGTCTCCTCTCCCTTCAATGCTTTGACTTCTGAACGTAATGCGCGTAATTCTCGAACAAAGTTGTTTTGTTTGTGAATGAGGGCATCCAATCGTTTTTGGAGCTCCTCAACCTTTTTTTGCTCTTCGGACATAGGCGTTGGTTTATATTCTTTGATTCGCGAAGAAAAAAGTGGTCTCTATGCATGTTGGATAATGAGACCTTTTGCTCATTTTCAGTGGGTAAAACTAGATGTTTTGCGGGGAAGATGGCCTTTTTTTTCGACAAATCGGTACAAAGCAGGCAATTAATTGCCCCTTTTTGGGGGACGAAAGGCGGTTAAACTCCTGCCCTTTTGTCGTCCCTTGTCTATCAAACGGACCATTGGCCAGCGACGCTTCATCAAGCGAACTGACTCAAATCCGTTACGAAATTTTTGCGTCCTTGTTCCTTCAATTCTTTTGATATTTTCCTTGCCTTTGCCTTCGAATCAAATGGTCCTAAAATCAATTTGTAGACCGTCTTTCCATCCAATTCATTGATATTGACCAGAGTGGGATGACCAAAATCTCGGCGAACTTTATCGGAATGAATCAATACATTCCCATACTGCTCATAAACGCCTACCTGTACGCCAAAACCACGGGCCAATGCCGGCGCTACTTCAAAGCGGAAAAGTCCCGTTCCACTAGTCAGATCCGTTGCTCCAATTACGGGGATGGGATCCGCACGTCGAATGGCCTCCGCCACCGCTTTATCTGCGTTTACTCGTCCATAACCATAGCGCAAGGAATAGCCATCAACATAATCGTTTTTATTGCCAATTTTATCTGCTGTTTGCTCCAAAATTACTTTGACCTCCGATGCGGTCAAATTGGGATGGGCAGAAAGCATCAAGGCACAGACTCCAGCTACCATCGGACAAGAGGCGGACGTTCCTTCAAAATGTTTGTATTGCCCAATCCGACCACGAATTTTTCCATCGGTCCAAAAGCTGTCTTCTCGACCACGCAACCAAGCCGCACGGGCAGCAATGATTGGCCAATTGCCCGCTGGAGCACTGACGGATATCTCTCGACCCCGATTGGAAAAAGAAAAGTGTTCGTCTGCACTGTTGCTTCCCGCCACGGCAATGACGTCGGGATGCTTGGCAAAGTGATTGATGCGCTCCTGATTTTCATTGCCCACAGAAAACAAGATCGGACAGCCTTTTCCATTGCGCCCTTGGCGAGTAATTTCAGAAAGCACTACATCATGCATAGGGTCTAAGCTATCTTTGGCCTCAATGGAGCCCCAACTACAGCTGATGATATCCGCACCTTTGTCCATACAGAATTGAAAAAGCCTTTGTAGAATGTCCCACGAAAAGGTCGATCCTTCAATCATAATCAGACGAGCATTGGGTGCAACACCTACGATGCCTTCTCCATCGGCAGCTCCGGCGGCCAAGCTGGCACAAGCAGTGCCATGCCCACTTCCCAAGGGTGCAAAAGCATCCGTGTAGATACTTTTGGAGGCCACGATCTTTTCTCGATAAACGGGATGTTGCAAATCCATACTTTGATCGATGATGGCAATGGTGATTTCTTTTGATCCTTTATTTCCTAGTCGTTTCCAAGCATCAACAATTCTAAGATCCGACCCTTTGACAATTTTGCCTCTTGGTTCTCCCCGGGCAGCTCCTTTATTTTGTAAATGCCAGTGTAAGGGAAAGAGATCATCGTTGGGAATGCGATCATCATGCAATAATTGAGGAGAATCAAAATCAGGGATGGCCGTAACGACGCCATCTTTGGCCTTCATCAACTGGATACAGGCTTTCAGCGGATTGGCCGATTGTGGCGTCACCGAAACGATCATACGGTTGCGATCAATTTTTCGCTCTTGCTGCAAATGCAATGCCGCCAGTAAAGCTTTGCGGTCTTTAATCTTTGCACGGTGGTTAAAAGCAACAAATATTTTTCCAGTGGGAACAATGGGACTTTTGCTATGATCCGTAAAATAAACATGGGTGCCCAAGAGAATATTTCTGGATTTTCGAACTCGATCCAAGACCGAATTGATCCGTCTCAGACTTTTCGGAAACTTATAGATTTGAAATCCTCCCAA
Organism: Bacteroidota bacterium; assembly: GCA_039199865.1. Lineage (GTDB taxonomy): Bacteria > Bacteroidota > Bacteroidia > Chitinophagales > Saprospiraceae > JALZUU01. The sequence goes on along the minus strand of JBCCSR010000321.1, from coordinate 2,148 downwards.
ACCACGTCCGTGTACTTTGCCTTTTTCCAGCTCTTTTGGCAGCGTTTTGGCACCAGATTTTATTTTGACTCCAATGAGGTGATCACTTTTATAAAGGATAAACTCCCCTTGTCCGAGGTTAATAGCTAGTTTATTCATTGGTGTTGCTTTGTGGTAGATAAAGAATATTCTTGCCCATGATCACTGAAATACAGGGATAAAAGTCAAATTATAAATGCAATTGAAAGCCATCACAATTGCAATCTGAAAGACAAATAAGTGATTTGGAGTAATTAAAGTTTAAAAATATTTTCATATATTTGTTTGTTATTCATTCACTAGAATAAGTAACATCATTCTCTCAAATAAAGCATTAGTGGTTCAGAATTTTACTTTCTACTCATTAAGAAATGAACCCTTGAAGATGCGCCCACAAACGGAAGTCTACTGGACTTCCGTTTTTCATTTCTATCAGATAAATCACTACCCTTATTCATCTCTCAATTTTATCTATTCCATGTCTGCCGCCCTTTTTTCCCGCGAACTGAAAATACAAAAACTCAAGTACCAATTTGGTGAACCCGTCGATCACGATTTGATTGAGCAACATCTGGCCGCCCTAGAGAAGATAGATTTAAACGCGCTAAACTCGGATGAACTTAAAAAAAGTTTTTGGATCAATTGCTATAATGGCCTGACCAATTATTGGATCATCCATTTTAATATCCAACACCATATGCGAGAAGTGGTAGACATTTTCAAAAAACCCCGTATCTCCGTCGACGCCTGGTCCTTCAGCCTGGATGATATCGAACACGGGATTCTTCGTCAAAATGCTCGCCCACAATTTACTCAAGAAGATGAACGACGGCAGTTCATGGTCAATCAACTAGATTACCGCATTCACTTTGCGCTCAATTGCGGCGCCCAATCCTGTCCCCCCCTTGCCTACTACGACGATCAGCAAATCGAACAACAGCTCCAAATGGCAGAAAGTAGTTTTGTGGAAAATGCTTTTTTGGTCAATGAACAAAAGCAGCAAATTCACTGCTCTTCCCTTTTTGAATGGTACCGCGAGGATTTTAGCTCCGTCTATCTCAACGATCCCCAATACGAAAACTACAAAGTGATTTTGATGCCTTACGATTGGAGTATTTGAGCGAGAGCTTGTAGCACCATCAAGAATGAGTCCGAGCAATGTGCTTGGCCGCCATCGAACTCAGGGCCATAATGGTCCATTGTGGATTGACCCCCAAGCTACGTGGAAAGACCGAACCATCAACGACATAAACATTAGTATGGTCCTCCAATTTGAATTGTGCATTGACTACTCGATTTTCTTTGTGCCTGGAATCGTCACCCGCCATCAAATTGCCTCCTTGCGGATGAGCGCTGTTCAATACAATCTCACTTTGCGAAAGGGAATGTGCCGTAAAAGCCTCAACAAAAGTAGGGTATGCACTTGGATCTTGTAGATCAACTCGTATCCCGGGTTTTAGGGGTAAAATACCAGACTTGGCACCAGACAAGCGAGCCACCTCCAGTAACTTTAAAAAGCCCGTCTTAATTTTTTCTAGTTCTCCTGGATTCAAATCAAAACTGAAAGCACGCCCCGAAAGGGGGTCGGGTTTGGGAGAAATGGTTCCAGAATTGTCCGAACCAATTAGAATCCCCAAGTTGAGATAATGGCTGTAATTTTCCATGATCTCCAAATGCGTTTTAAAATGAAAAGGAAGGGTCAGTGCAAACGCTCCGGGGGGATTAAAGTAGGTTTCAAAAACCAAACCTAGCTCTTGCTCAATGGCCGCCATATTGATCTGAGTGCCATCGTAAGCCTTTAGCTCTTCGGCGTACTCAAAGGTAAATGGAAAAGCATAATTGCAAGCCAAATGCTTTCCAACGTTTCCCTTCACTTCACTACGCATCAAAAAATGACTAGAAGCCAAACAGCCTCCCGAAACGATCAATGCTTTATTGATCTGAATTTCTTTGAATTGATCCTTTCCGATCTGTAATAATACCTTATTGGCCGTTTTTTTATACGGATGCAACAGCAAAAGACTGGAATAAAAAAACGGCCAATAAGGTATTATTACAGATCGGAAAGGATCAATTCAAAGAAATTCAGATCAATAAAGCATTGATCGTTTCGGGAGGCTGTTTGGCTTC
>JBCCSR010000320.1:0-6099 GCA_039199865.1 Bacteroidota bacterium | reverse complement strand
GAGAATTTTAGTTTGTTCATCTACACAAATTTGCGTGTAAATCTACATCGCAAGGATTATAAATTGGGAATAAAATCAAAAAAATTCTTGTGATTTTTATCGAACCAGCCTGTTTAGCCTTGATGTCAATAGATCATGTTTCAATTTTGCTTTTGAAAGTGAAAATGTCCTTTTCTTGGCCCAAAGGGCCATTTTTAAACATGATCTGGTTTATTGAGGACTTGTTAGCACGCTCTGGACAAATTCATTGGGAAAAAAACCCGGATATTTTACCGAGGGCATGGCATCGAATCGGCGATGAATCGCCATGCATTCAAGAGGAGTATAAAGAAATATGTAAGGTTGCTCCTCGTAGATCATTTCCTGAATGCTAATATACAATTCTTTTCTTTCCTGTACGTCAAAGTTGGTTCGTATTTTATCAATTATTTGATCCGATGCTGCGTTTCCAAAACCCGTTCGATTGCTTCCTCCGGGGATATTGCCACTGCTGTGCCAGCTTTGCCGCAAATCGTCTAAGCCGGGGGGACGAATCCAGGCCAAATAGACCATTTCATAATCACGCCTCCGATATTCTTTCACCAACAAATTAAAAGCCACTGGTCTAGGTTGAATCTCCACCCCAACTTTCCGCGCGTTTTCCTTTAACAATAGGCCAACATTCGCCGCTATTTTATTGTTGCTACTGTACTTAAACTCCAAACTCAAATCCGTTTTTACGCCATCCACTTGCCGATCCAAAATACCATCACCATCAGTATCTTTCCAACCCGATTCCAGCAACAGTGCTCGCGCCTTTTCGAGATCGAATGCGATGGCAGGTAAGGCCTGATTGTAATAGGGTTTAACCGGATGAATTGGACCATTGACACGCTCGGCCAAGCCATACAAAACCGTTTCAATCAATTGATCGACATCCAACAAATGAGCCAGTGCACGCCTTACTCGACGATCAGCCAACTTAGATGTATTGCCATTCAAGCCCACGTAATAATAGGATAGCTTTTGGGGGCTGTGCAGCTGAAAAGAGCGAGCAAAGGCCGCATCCCCTTTCAATTGAAGGAACAAGTCTGGTGGAATGCCACTCATCGCATCCAGTTGAGCAGCTTTGAGTAAACCAATCGCGGCATTGAGATCCGGAATAATTTGAAAATGCAATGCCGCTGGCCCCGACTCCAAATAAACGAGCTCATTGCCCCACCAGTCCGCTTTCTTTTCCAAATGAATACTTTGCCCAGGAATCCACTCTTTCAAACGATAAGCCCCTGCTCCCACAACTTTTTGCTCATTCTTGGCCAAACTATTGTCCGCAAAAGAAAGCGCAAAATCCTTCAATTGTAGTTCCTGATCTGCTTGGCTTGCCAGCCAAGTGGAATCCGTCAGCTGGCTGATCGTATAGGCGTTCATCAGGCTATCCGGATCGTAATGGTAAGCCGGATAAACCTCTATGTTGGCGAGTGCCGCTTCCGCTAAAATGTAAGGACGATTGGTAAGAATGGTGAACCGCCGGGGATTGTTGGGGTCAATTTTGATGTCTTCCAAAAAGTTGAGATAGGCTCGATATGGAGCAGCTGGTACATTGGGATTGAGCAACGCCTTGATGGTAAACACGTAATCTGTAGCTAAAATAGCTTGTCCATTATCCCATTTGGCCGCTGGATGAATTTCAAAAGTATAAGTTACCCCTCCCCGAAAAGGCCCCTCTTCAATTGAGCGAATTTCGGGAAGCGATTTGGCCAAGGCCGGTCTCAATTCAAGACTTTTGGAATCAAACTGCAATAAGGGTAAAAACAAATGCATCTCTACCTGCTTGGCGGGTGCAGTAAGCGACAACAAGGGATGCAAGCGCCCAGGCTCAGCTGCCAAACGAATAAATACCGAATTGCCTCGATCATCGGGAAGATGCTGACGACAACTCGTCAGAAAAAGCATACCAATCAGCAAAAAGAGGAACCGATCCCCAACCATCCTAAATGTTTTATACTCAAATGATTCATTTTCCCATTCCGCGTAGTTCAATCCAACTGCTTTTGCTGGGGGAACAATCGCCCTTAAATTAAGCAAAATTCCCAACTATCCGCTTTAGGCTTTGTTTATTGTCAATATGAAGCAAACAAAATCAACCGTGCTCATTGCGGGAGGGAGTGGTCTTATTGGTCAGAGACTCAGCCAATTATTAGTACAAAAAGGGTATCGAGTCCTCCTCCTCAGTAGAAGGAAGCAGATCACCTCCCCTTATCCGGTTTACAAATGGGATATTTCCAAAGGTTTTATCGATCCAGAAGCCATTCAACAGGCCGATTTTGCCATTAACCTAGCTGGAGCGGGAATTGCCGATCGTCATTGGACCAAAAAACGCAAACAACTCATTATTGATAGTCGAGTAAAAAGCAACCAATTATTGGCCAGTGAACTGGCCAAGGCGGGAAAAGCAAAGGCTTACATTGCGGCCGCCGCAATCGGATATTATGGCAACAGTGGAATGGAATGGGTCGACGAAGAAAGCCTTTCCCCAGACCATGGTTTTCTGACGGAAAGCTGTCAGATTTGGGAAAGCACTCTACAGGAAATTGCAAAAGGCCCCTTGAAAACGACCATTATTCGAATTGGTATTGTCTTATCTACTCAGGGCGGGGCTTTGGAAAAAATGCTGCTTTCTTTCAAGGCCAGAGTAGGAACCTATTTTGGAGATGGTAGCCAAATCTATTCCTGGATTCACATTGATGATTTGTGTAGACTGTTTATCATGGCTTTGGAAAATGAAGCATGGGAAGGAGTGTTTAACGGTGTTGCTCCAGAACCCGTCAGCAACAAGGCATTAGTGGAAGCAATGGGACGTGCTTTAGAGAAAAAGTCGCTAATTGTACCGGCGCCAGCTTTCGCTTTGCGGCTAGCCATGGGGGAAATGGCAGATATGATTTTGTTCGGTAGCAGAGTTTCGGCGGAGAAGGTGCAAAGAGCAGGATTTCAATTTCAGTTTCCCGAAGTAGAAAATGCGATAAGAGATTTACTTCAAAGAAATATTTGAATTCGCAATCAATAACGCTTAGCGCTCAAAAACTTCAATATTTTTGGTTTTGACGACTAAATCTGTAAACTTCCCTTTGAAGCGAGTAGCCTTCACAATGTGGTTGTCAATCCAGTGGTAATTTCCTCCGCGGGGCTTGCCAAAGAGAATGCCATGGTATTTAAAATTGTGCTTTTTCAACCAGTTTTCGGTTACCTCACGGTGCTCTTCAGTTCTAGAAGTAAAAAAGTAAATGACGTGCCCCTCATCATACCACTTATTGAGCATTTTTAACGCATCCAAATAGGGCAATACGGTTGCCATTCGCTCGGGTTCTTCGTTGGGAACATCATCACAAATGGTTCCATCAATATCAATCAAGAAATTTTTAACATTTTCCGGCAAAAGCGGACTCACCGCGTCTCCTCTTTCATTGAAAGTCTGCTTCAATTCAGCCATTGCATACAAGTTTAGTCTTACTCAAAATTTTAAACGAAATAGCAAATTAGGATAAAAATGGCAAAGAAGCCATTTTAAATGGAAATTAGGTGAAAAATTTACGCCCTTATTCCACTCCGATTGGTCAATCTCTCTACTAAAGATGGTTTTTTGGAATATCCTAGCAAACGGTGCCACTTAGTGTTTAATATACAATATATTTTTCGCCTAGTCAAGCACTCCCCTTTTCATTCTTGCCTGCATCCACTTTTTAGATAGACCAATGTGAAAGCATATGACAACGCAAAGGAATTCCTTCTGATTTGTGTTTAAAAAGTCCTAATTTGTAAAGGACTTTATTACCAATGATCCATTTACTTACATACAATATCATTGGTAACAAAGTCTGAAGCATTACAATTGACAACAAATACAAAGCAATGAAAGTTTTTTTATCCCTCCTTACGTACTGTTTGGCCGCCTACCTCTTGGTCTTGCTCCCGGAAAAGACATTTCTATTTTTAACAGAGGAAGACAGCTGGTTTGAATGGATGGGGGCAATATGCTTTCTTCTGACTGCACTCTTGTATGTTGCTGCTTTCTTGTGGCGTGACCGCAATTGGTTTTTCCTCTTATTGGCATTTTTATTTTTTTTCTCATTTGGCGAAGAAATAAGCTGGGGACAACGCCTACTAGATATTCCAACACCAGAGCGTTTACAGGAAATTAACATTCAAAAGGAAATAAACTTGCATAACTTGAGAATATTCAATTTGGATAAATACGATACAGAACACACGTGGGGACAATATTTCACTTCCAAAAATCTTTTTATTGGCTTTTTCTTCACTTACCTCATCATAATCCCTCTCGCACAATTCTTCCCCTCCATCCGTAAAATAATGGACAGCATAAACTTGCCAGTTCCTCCTTGGAATATTGGTTTAGCCTTTGTGGCAAACATGCTTATCTTAAAATTATTTAGACTGGTTGATTATGGTAATCGCGACATCAATAGTGGCCTTCTTGAGATTGAAGAGTCCAATATCGCACTCATCCTTCTGATGCTGCCTTTGGGACTACTAAAAAGAGAAAGATCTACTTGAATGATCCACAACATCAATTGACCCAACTTGTCAAGAGCGCGAAAAAAATAGACCTTCATTTTTGTCATGCAACCTTTATTCTCAGACCCCAGCTAAGTAGGGATCGCAATCCTAAATTTTTTGCAATATTCTTGGATACTTAGGCTAAAAATACTTTGGTAGTAATCTCGCGTCTCTGCAATGAATGATTCATTTCTTTCAATCAGCATCATAGCGGCAAAAAAGGCTTTATCCTTATTGAGATGATTGATTAAATGATTGCCCAACATTTCGGGAAAAATCGTTTTACAAACGAATAGTTTGTTGTAAGTAAGATAGAAATGAGCAGTTTTGTAAGGAGCTTCATTCCGAAAAAGATGGGCAATATGAACATCCGTAATCACTTTACATTTCCCCCCTGCCAACCAAATTTTTAAACTCAAAAAAGGTTCAGTAGTTCCCCACATTTTCAAGCCTTCCAAGCCTCGAATTTTCATAAAGAATGCCCGGGAAAAACCATAATTTGCTCCCAATAAGCATGGGATTTCATATCTCTTTTTGAACCACTTCTTCTTCTTAATCCATTTGGCTTCAATGATGGCTTTATGGTTGGCTTTTTGCTTTGGATCAATCAAAAGCAAGTCTGCGCCATACCTTTTGGGTCCTTTTTCGTCCGGGGCACTACGGTCTTCTTTCACATCAATACAGGTGGTACAAAAAACCGTCTCTGGTTCTTGTTTGAGGGCTTCGATCATTTTTTGACACCAATGATCATTTCTAAATCGCATGTGTGCATCAATCAAAAGGATAAAAGGGGTCTTTGCTAGCGATACGGCCAAATGTTTTGAAGCCTGAGTACCCATCCTCTTTTCATTTCGAATGTAGCTCACCTCGGGGAAGTCAGATAGGTCGTCTATTGCTTCATCCGAGCAATCATCTACCGCAATGATTTCAAATAATTCCGAAGGAGCTGTTTGATAGATGCTTTTAATGGTTTGCCGAGGCTCATCGCCCTCGTTGAGGTAAGCCATTACAATCGTAATTTGTTTAGTCATCGCCCTCATCAACTACTTAGCCAGATTAATTTGTGAAGCATAATTTAGGTTTAACCTCCGGTGTGAAATCAAGATGGTGGCTTTATCTGCCCTTTGTTTCGCCAATTTCCGAATGATTCGTTCCGCCAAGTCGATGGGTAAATTATTGGAAAGCTCATCAAAAATCAACACAGGGGGATTGGCAATGATGCCTCTCAAGATGCTAATAACTTGTCTTTGTCCTCCCGACAATTTTTCTCCCAACTCTCCAATATGCTCTTGAAGACGGGATGGAGATAAGATAGACTGAACCTCGTATTCATTAATCAAACTGACGATCTGTTGGTCCGTCAACCCCTTATTGGCCATTAGAATATTATTCATTATAGTATCATCAAAAATATGGGCATCTTGCCGAACCAACTTTACAATGTTGTCTTGGTCCATCATTTGTTCCTCGGGCAGACAAAAGGTAATCTTGCCTTGCTCTGGAATTAAGACTTTAGATAACAGTTCAGCAAAGGTCGTTTTACCT
>JBCCSR010000319.1:0-6112 GCA_039199865.1 Bacteroidota bacterium | reverse complement strand
TATAAAGCAATCCGACAAGTATCAATCTTGTAAATCCTTGATTTAAGGGGTTTTTAAGGGATGACTAGATATTCCTTGCTCGATTATCCGTTGCGGCCAAGGCCGCTTCTTTCATCGCTTCAGCATAAGTTGGATGGGCGTGACTCATTCTGGCAATATCTTCAGCAGATGCCCGGTATTCCATGGCAACCACTGCTTCCGCAATGAGGTCTGCTACCCGGGGACCAACCATGTGAACACCTAGTACCTCGTCGGTTTCCTCATCGGCCAATACCTTAATCATCCCCTCTGTATCGGTACTCGCTCGTGCTCGTCCAAGGGCCTTGAAAGGAAACTTTCCTACTTTGTATGCTCTGCCCGATGCTTTGAGTTGTTCCTCAGTTTGTCCTACACCCGCCACCTCTGGCCAGGTGTAGACGACTCCGGGAATGAGGTTGTAATCGATGTGTGGTTGTTGTCCCGCAATGATTTCAGCAACAAAAACCCCCTCTTCCTCTGCTTTATGGGCCAGCATGGCTCCCTGGATGACATCGCCAATCGCATAAATGCCTTTGACATTTGTTTCCAAATGATTGTCGACTTGGATTCGGCCTTTTTCATCTTTGTTGACGCCAATATTATCCAATCCCAAATTATCGGTGTAGGGACGGCGACCAATGGCAATCAAACAATAGTCTGCTTTGATGCTTTGTAGCTCCTCTTTATCTCGATGCTTGTATTCTACCGTAACGCTTCTACTGGTTCCCTTCACCTGGGTAACCATGTGTTTGAGATGGAATTTGACTCCAATTTTTTTCAATGCACGTCGCAGTTCCTTACTACAATCGCTGTCCATCCCAGCAATGATGCGATCCATGTATTCAATGACTTCTACCTCTGTCCCCAATCGAGCATAAACGGATCCCAATTCGAGACCGATTACTCCTCCTCCGATAATAACCATCCGCTTGGGGAGCTTTTCAATATTCAATGCCTCGGTAGAGGTAATAACTCTTTTCTTATCGTAATTGAAAGGAGCGGGAGTAATAGGTTTTGACCCGGTAGCGATAATGGTTTTATCCGTCTCGAGGGTTTCTGTCTGACCATCACTTTTGGCAATTTGGATGGTGTTGGCCGTTACAAATGAGCCATGGCCATGGTATACATCGATTTTATTTTTTTTCATTAAAAATTCGACTCCCTTAGTCGTTTGACCTACCACATCATTTTTTCTTTTGATCATCTGCGGCAGGTTGACTTTGAGGTTACTGAGATCAATTCCATGATCACTAAATTTATGCTGTGCATTGTGGAAATGTTCAGAAGAGTCCAAAAGGGCTTTTGAGGGAATACAGCCCACGTTGAGGCAGGTCCCTCCCATGACGTTGTATCGTTCAATAATGGCCGTCTTCAACCCCAGCTGAGCAGCTCTTATCGCGGCTACGTAGCCCCCAGGGCCAGAACCGATTACCGTTAGGTCGTACTTCATTTTAGTAAAATTTGATCAAGTGAAACCATTGACTACTGGTGGTTCCTCATTTTTTAAAACAATGTATTTGAAGCGTGATCGATGAGCAATCGATTCGACTCTTTTGGGGAGTGAACTCAAGTATTACTCATTGCTCTGATTTGCTAAAAAAGGTCCCCTACTTTTTAGGTGGATCATTTTTTTTCTTTGCTTGATTTTTAGGTTTCGCCCCCTGTTTGCCTTTGGCATTTGTGGGTTTATTCGTTTTATTTCCCTGCCGGTTATTGTCTCCCCCTTTTTTGTTCGAGCGATTTCTATTGTTTCTTCGCTTTTGATTGGGCGATTTCGCAGTATTCGAATTGCCTTGCTTTGCCTCCGGTGCAGCCTTTTGGGGAGTGTTACTAGTAGCTTTATCTTCGCTGGCTCCCTCTTTTTTCTTTCGGTTGCGATTGCGGTTGCGTCTTCTGCCTTTCTTCTTCTCAATCGGTAATTCTATGACTCCCGTAACATCTCCTTCGAAATCGACATCTACCGGGGTGTCATCTCCTTCAAGCATTGAGCTGGTATTTAGTTCTAGGGGAAATTCTCCCCTGGCATTCATAGCGAGAATTTCTTTTACCCGCTTTACCCCTAGAGGATGAATTTTTCCACCACGGCTAGATTCGTATATGTAGAACATCAATCCCTTGAAGATATCTGTCTTTATTAACACCGCTTGTCCGACTTCTGTTCTCAATTTATCTGCTCCTTTGGGAAAATTTCCCAAAGCATCAACGTAGGTATCTAACTCATAATTCAAGCAGCATTTGAGGCGGCCACATTGTCCAGACAATTTAGACTGATTGATCGCCAAGTTTTGGTAACGAGCTGCTGCCGTTGAAACCGATTTAAAATCACTCAACCAGGTCGAACAACACAATTCACGTCCGCAGGAACCCAAACCGCCAATGCGAGCTGACTCCTGACGAGCACCGATCTGACGCATTTCAATTTTTACTCGAAACTCCTTTGCAAAGTGACGAATCAGTTCACGAAAATCCACTCTCCCATCAGCCGTGTAATAGAAAGTAGCTTTACGTCGATCCCCTTGGTACTCGACATCGCCAATTTTCATTTCTAAATCTAGGGAACGGGCAATGGCTCGCGCTCGAATCATTGTGGGGACTTCTTGAGCCCGACTGTCTTTCAAGCGCTGCAAATCCCGCTCATTCGCTCTACGAATGATGTTTTGTAGTATTGCATCTTGGTTGATGCGCTTCTTTTTGAGTTGTAATCGGACCAATTCCCCCGTAAGGGATATTTTACCAATATCGTGTCCACTACCCGTATCCACCACCACCATATCGCCAGTAATGATACTGGTATAATCTGGATTACGGTAAAAGCCTTTTCGAGCACCCTGTTTGAAGCTCACCTCAACAATATCTAGCGGTTCGGGATCAGAAATATCTAGCCCAGACAGCCAATCGTAAGTATTCAGGCGATTACAGCCACCAGAAGAGCAGCCTCCATTGCTATTGCAACCCTTGGGTTTGCCATTTTTATCAGTCGATGTTGAACAAGCAGTACATGCCATAGCGTCATCATTGTATTTATGGACGGACTGGGTCCGGGTTTTGGGTCAAACACCATAACTCGCCACTGGTGTTTTTAGAATTTTGTTTAATTGTATGGAAGCGTCCAAAAACAAAATTTTTGGATTGGCATTCCTCTCGATGTAATAAGAACATTCATCAAATAGCCTGGCGATTGGCTCGATGTGTTCAAATTCGATGACCTTGGTCATCCTTTGTGCCGTTGCCAACTCTTCCGCTCGCAGCCGGATGCGAATAGAGCCAGTTAATTTGAGGTTCATGTATTCCCTCAAAAAGTGAAGCGCGTAGCGTAAGAAATGCTTTTGGTTTTCTCGACCAATACCGGCAAACTGTTCCACCCAAGTGGTCAGTTCCAAACCATTTCCACGATAGCAGCGACGTAGCCAATCCAGAAAACGTTTGGCATTGTCATTTTCCCCTTGCTCCAGCAGTTGGAGCGCTTCGTTCATATTCCCATTGGCCAGGTGCGCAATCGACTCAAGTTCCGTGGGCGGCAATTCCGATTGCTGCCGCAACACCGTGACGACTTCCTCATCTTTGAGCGGATTGATTTTCAGGATTTGACAACGGGAAAGGATGGTATTGAGAATGAGTTCTTGATTCTCAGCCACTAATACAAATAGGGTTTGAGGTGGAGGTTCTTCAATGAGCTTCAGCAAACGATTGCCCTCCTTTTGCAGAAACTCGGGAAGCCACAAAATGAGTATTTTGTGACTAGCTTCGAAAGTTTTAAGGCTCAATTTTTTGATGATGCTGAGGCATTCATCTTTGTTGATATTCCCTTGTTTGTTCTCCGCTCCTATTTGCTGCAACCACTGGTTGACATCCATGTAGGGATTCTGGTCGATGGCACTCCGCCAGTGTTCCAAATAATGGGTACTGGTCATTTTGGTACCGACCACGGGATAAGCATAATGAATATCGGGATGGATATGTTTTTGTGCTTTGCGACAAGCTGGACAGGTTCCACAGGCATCTTCAGCTGTTCTATTTTCACAAAGCACATACTGCGCAAAGGCCAGAGCTAAAGCCAGCTTGCCACTACCCGGAGTACCGAGTAGCAACTGAGCGTGTGGGATACGATCCTGAAGCACCATATCCCGAAGCTTTTGTTTGATTGTCTCTTGTCCTATAACGTTTTTAAACTGCATGAATAGCGATTCACTGGCAACCACGGTTCTACACCGTTAAAAGCTGAGCAGTCCTTAGGAATTCACCCAATCGAGAATTATTGGATCAAGTGGGCTGACAGAGGAAGGGCAAAGATCTACCAATTGGCCGGTTTCGTCTAAGAGGTATTTTTGAAAATTCCATTTCACCTCGCTATCCATCACTCCATTTTGTGTTTTTTGGCAAAGCCATTGATAGATGGGTGCGCTTTGGATAGCTATTTTGGTGCTCAATGGGAATGTTACCCCATAATTCCGTTCACAAAAGGTTCTAATTTCAGGATTCGAGCCGGGTTCCTGCCCTCCAAAATCATTGGAAGGAAAACCAATCACGACTAATTTATCTAAAGACTCTGAATAGAGCTCTTGTAACTGTTGATATTGTGATGTGAATCCACACTCTGATGCCACATTGACCACAATAACCTTTTTGCCTTTGAAATCCGCAAAATCGATTTCTTCCCCACTAATTCCCTCAACTTTAAACTGGTGTATAGAAGCCATATTATTGACTTTTGCGTAAAAATACACATTTTATTTGATACTTGCTATCCAAGCAGATATAACGATTTATCTTAATAAGATTTCGATGATTCCCAGTCAGAAGATAGGCATTTGGGAGTTCACAGAATCATTGCTGCTCCGGACCGCCACTGAACATAATCCTAATTGTTTTGTTGGAAATATGCGTCGCAAACATCTTTCATAACACTACAAAATAGATTAATTACATGCGTATTTCTGTATTTCGAAAAGCTCATTTTAATGCGGCTCACCGCCTTTACCGTCCGGACTGGACCACCGAAAAAAATGCCGAAGTTTTCGGTTTGTGCAGCAATGAATATTATCATGGCCACAATTATGAGCTGGAGGTAAAAGTGACGGGAGAAGTCGATCCAAATACGGGGTATTTGATTGACTTGAAAGATTTGAAAGGCCTCATCAAAGTCCACGTTGAAGAAAAAATGGACCACAAAAACCTCAATTTGGAAGTAGAAGAGTTTAAAAATCTCAATCCCACTGCTGAAAACATTTGCTACGTCATCTGGGGCTTATTGCGAGCACAACTGGATCAAAAATACGATTTGGCTATTCGTTTGTACGAAACGCCTCGCAATTATGTGGAATATCCCGCCTAGTATCCGGTAAAAATACAAGTTAAAGTACGCTTCAAAAAAGAAATCCGATGATGGAGACCAATCATCGGATTTCTTCTGCGATTGTGCAGATAGTTGACTATGACTTGAACAGCTTCACCGTCTTGATGGTCTGTCCCTCCTTATTTTTTAGCTGGACCAGGTAAATCCCTTTATTCAACATCGAAACATCATACTGTTGGCTAGGATTAACTGGTGAATGCATCATTCGTGAACCAACGAGGTTGAATACCTCAATTTGCTTCACAAAAGGATGATCCGTTACCTGAAAATAATCATTTACCGGATTCGGGAAAACTTGTAATTCCTGCAAATCCAAATCCTCTGTACTGGTCACGCCGTCGGTAACAACGAATTTAAAAACACCGTCCTGCGCGCTAGCCTCATTGTCTTTTTCCCAAATTCGAAGTTGGACTTCTCCTTCACCGGGCAGCGCATTGTCTAAGTTACCAGGGGTACCACCAGGATAAATGTGGACATCAATATTACTGGTTTGACCAGGCTCCAAGATAAATTCTTTGGTGCTAATGAATGGCAAATAGCAACTATTGAGATCACAAACCGCAGACTGCCAACTGGTACTCGCCGGAAGATCATTCACGATTCGCTCCCAAACGTAAGTGATCGTTTGATTGGAATTGTTGGTCAATTCAGCTTTGGCCACCACATCACCAGGATTACTGGCTGGGTCCTGTAAGTCTGCACTAGACTCGATAAGATCGGGTGTAAAAGTGAACTGCGCAG
>JBCCSR010000318.1:0-6131 GCA_039199865.1 Bacteroidota bacterium | reverse complement strand
ATTGAAAGTCGTTTGGCCATTGTCGAATATTTGATTCAGCATACCGAACTGAGCAATCAGGTGGAAAACAGTATTCGGCAGATTGGAGATTTAGAACGTCTGATTTCTAAAGTACCCCTAGGAAAGATCAATCCTAGAGAAGTAGTACAACTGCAAAAAGCATTAGAGGCAGTGGCCGAATTGAAGCTCATTTTGGGAGAAAGCGATTACGATTATCTCCAAAAAATTGCGGAAAGGCTCCACCCTTGTAATGAACTTAAAAGCCAAATCGAAGCGCAAATTATGGCCGATCCTCCGGTCAACTTAAACAAGGGAGGAGTGATGGCCGATGGCGTCAACGAGGAGTTGGATGAACTCCGACACGTGGTTAAGAATGCCAAAGATTTGTTACTGGACATCCAACGGACCGAAGCCCAGAAAACGGGAATTGACAATCTAAAAATTGGGTTCAATAACGTATTTGGGTATTATTTGGAAGTCACCAATAAATACAAAAACAAAGGTCTGGTTCCAGATCATTGGACCCGCAAACAAACCCTCACCGGTTCGGAACGCTACATTACGGATGAGTTGAAAAAGTTGGAAGCCAAAATTTTGGGTGCCGAAGAAAAGATACTAGAACTAGAGCAGAGGCTTTTTGAAAGCCTTATTGCCGATATTGCCGACTATATCGAACCGATTCAAAACAATGCTTCTTTAATTGCTCGTCTGGATTGCCTTTTGTCTTTTGCCAGGGTAGCAATACGCAATAATTATTGCAAACCATTGATCGACGAAAGCCATGATATTGACATCATCGCCGGGCGACATCCCGTGATTGAGCAACACTTGGACTTGGGAGAAAGCTATGTACCCAATGATGTCTTGCTCAATCGAGAAACCCAGCAAATCATGATGATAACGGGTCCCAATATGGCGGGTAAATCTGCTTTGCTTCGGCAAACGGCTCTGATTTGTTTGATGGCACAAATGGGTTGCTACGTCCCCGCTCAATCAGCTCGGATTGGCTTGATCGACAAAGTATTTACTAGGGTGGGGGCTACGGATAATATTTCTTCGGGGGAGTCTACTTTTATGGTAGAAATGAATGAGACGGCTAGCATCATGAACAATATTTCTGATCGTAGTTTGATCCTCTTGGACGAAATCGGTCGTGGCACCAGTACCTACGATGGCATTTCTATTGCCTGGTCGATCGCGGAATTTTTACACAGCAATGGTACGGCTCGGCCCAAGACGCTGTTTGCCACTCATTATCATGAACTCAATGAATTGGCCAATCAGTTTGAACGCATCAAAAATTACAGCATTGCTACCAAAGAGGTCGGGCAAAAAGTCATATTCTTACGTAAGTTGGTCCCGGGAGGGAGCAATCATAGCTTTGGCATTTACGTCGCGAAAATGGCAGGGATGCCACGCTCGGTTGTGGAAAGGGCAGCACACATTCTGTCGCAATTGGAACAGAAATCCATCAATGATCAAGAAAATGGAAAAGTTGAGGTCATCAAAGATACTTTGCAACAACAAATTCCCACGGAACGTTTGCAACTCAGTATCTTTGAAACCGTCGATCCGGTAGCCGGAAAATTAAAAGAAAGTTTGTTGGATCTAGATTTGAACTCAATGACTCCAATTGATTGCATGTTGAAGCTCAATGAATTGAAGCAATTGCTAGAGGATTGACGTCCAATCCATCATACGAAGCTATCTTCGGGTTCTTCCCGGAAACCGGCGGTGTAAAATTGTTCTTCTACCTGTTTTTCAAAAATGATCTTGGAGCGAATCCTACCGGAGTACCACATTGCACCGTAATCCTGACAAACTTGGACCAG
Source organism: Bacteroidota bacterium (assembly GCA_039199865.1). Taxonomy (GTDB): domain Bacteria; phylum Bacteroidota; class Bacteroidia; order Chitinophagales; family Saprospiraceae; genus JALZUU01. The sequence goes on along the minus strand of JBCCSR010000318.1, from coordinate 4,299 downwards.
TCGCCATCCATTGGAGGCAAACTCTTCGATAATATCTTCAATGGGCTCTTTGGGTTTACCGGTCCACATGCTGTGCTTGATATTGACGAACTTATAGGTATACATAATAGAATGTTTGATTTTTTGAAATGAGAATACCTACAAGGTGACCAGAAAGGGGAAAAGATCCCAGAAAAGCCGTCAAGTGTCGTGGAAAATTCGACTAAGGCTATTTTCTACGATTCATATCTCCCATACCACCCATCATTCCACGCATGCCTTTTCCCGTACTCATCTTGTGCATCATTTTCCGCATTTGCTCAAACTGCTTGATGAACTGATTGATCTCGTGAATGGTATGACCACTTCCTTTGGCAATCCGGCGTTTGCGACTCATATTGAGAATTTCGGGACGGCTTCTTTCATCGGGGGTCATACTAAAGATGATTGACTCCACTTTGGAAAAAGCACTGTCGTCAATGTCCAATCCTTTGGTGAGCTTGCTCATACCGGGAATCATGTTAATCAAACTTTTGAGGTCCCCCATTTTCCGAATCTGATTGAGCTGACTGACGAAATCGTTAAAATCAAATTTGTTGCGCTTGATTTTTTTCTCGATTCGTTTGGCCTCCTGTTCGTCAAATTGCTCTTGGGCTTTTTCGACAAAGGAGACGATATCCCCCATTCCCAAAATTCTTTGGGCCATCCGATCGGGGTGGAAAACGTCGATGGTTTCCATCGTTTCGCCAGTACTGACAAATTTGATGGGTTTGCCAACGGTGTATTTGATGGATAGCGCTGCACCACCGCGGGTATCCCCATCTAGCTTGGTGAGGACGACGCCATCGTAATTGATTCGTTCGTTAAAGGATTTGGCCGTATTGACTGCATCTTGCCCGGTCATCGAATCGACGACGAAAAGGGTTTCTGAAGGTTCAATTCCATTTTTGATATTGGCAATTTCCGTCATCATTTCTTCATCGACTGCCAAACGACCGGCAGTATCTACGATGACAATGTCGAAACCGTGATTGTTGGCGTGAACCATGGCATTTTGAGCAATCTCTACGGGGTTTTTGTTTTCCGGTTCTTTGTAAATGGGCACATTGATCTGCTCACTGAGAACGGTCAACTGGTCGATTGCTGCGGGGCGATAGACATCGCAGGCGACCAAAAGTGGTTTTTTCTTGCGTTTGCCTTTCAGGTAATTGGCCAGCTTTCCACTGAAAGTCGTTTTACCAGAACCTTGAAGTCCTGCAATTAAGATGACGCCTGGATTGCCCGACGTGTTGATGCCTACGGCTTGCCCACCCATCAACTCCACCATCTCATCCATGACGATTTTGACCATCAACTCACCGGGCTTGACTGCTTTGAGGACATTGCTGGTTCCCAGCGCTTCTTCCTTAATTTTATCGGTAAACTCTTTGGCGATCTTGTAGTTGACGTCGGCAGCTACCAGCGCTCTTCGGATTTCCTTTACCGATTGAGCAATATTCAGTTCGGTTAATTTACCATCTCCGGTTAAACTCTTAAACGCACCTTCAAGTTTTTCACTAAGACTATCAAACATTGGTATTCAAATTTAAATGGTCAAAACAAAATGGCTCCAATTGTTGTCAGGGCTGATTTTGAATTTGTAAATATACATATTTTACTAGAATCCGAGAGGGATATTTTGAATCTGTTGCTTCTTTGTGAATCAAGTCAACTGCTAGGGGTTTTCGACTACAAAAGTCGCCTGTCGGAAAAAGAATAACACCCGCTTTTCGCGATGCTGTTTCAATTCGAGCCCTAGCTCCCGAAAAATAGCTTTCCATTCCTCGGTAGATCGATTTTGGTAGGTCATTTGTGAATGTCCAAAGTTGACCAGTGTATCCATGGCGAAGGTGAGGTACTTTTGGACAGAATTGCGGTAAACATCCTCGATGATGATCACTTTTTTGACAACTCTAGCGACTTCTTTGAGGACTTCAACTGGATTTTGGGTATGATGTAGGACGGTAAGGAGGAGCCCCGTATCGTGACTTTGATGGTCAAAAGGAAGTTTTTTTCCATCGTAAACCACCACTTTAATGGACTCTGGAATGGCCAAATTGGCAACATCGACTGGAGTGACTTGATAACCCTGTTTGATCAACTGGTTGGCCAACAGGCCATTACCTGCTCCGATATCGAGTATTCGTTCTGACTTTTGTAAAAAAGGCAGAATGCGTTGTACCTTTTCGTTTACCCAGGTTTTTTCCAATAGACCAAGGTAAAGTCGTGTAACCACATTATTTTTGCGAATCAATTGTAACAGCATAAAGCAAAAATAATAACAAATGAAGTACTGCAATGTTCTCCTCGCGATATTTGCCGGAATGAGCTTTCTGGCCTGTCAATCTTCCCCAAAAGTCAATGGAAATCCCGCGGCCTCGGGCTTTGATCTCAAGAATTCGGATGCAAAAGCCATCCAGATTGCCGATGAAGTCATGCTCGCCATGTGAGGACGACAGAATTGGGATCAGACGCGTTATCTGAGCTGGAATTTTTTTGGTTCCCGAAAATTGGTTTGGGACAAATTGAAAGGGCGAGTTAGGATTGATTCCGAAAGAGACAACTTTACGGTTTTAATGAATATTTTTACCGATGAAGGAAAAGTGAAAAAAGATGGGATTATCTTGGAGCATCCAGATTCCCTCAAAATGTATCTGGCCAATGGGAAACAGATTTGGATCAACGATTCCTATTGGTTGGTCATGCCCTTCAAACTCAAAGATAGTGGAGTAACCTTGAAATATCTGGGAGAGCAAAAAACGGAGGCGGGGCAATTGGCAGACGTACTCGAACTTACCTTTACTGAAGTAGGAGCAACACCAGACAACAAATACCACGTTTTTGTGGATAAGCAAAGTCGTTTGGTGAGCCAATGGGATTTTTATGGCAAAGCAAGCGATCCGGAAGCACGATTCAAGACACCGTGGGAAAATTATCAACAGCAAGGAAAAATACTGCTTTCTGGCGATCGTGGGGGCGATTATCAACTGACGGAAATTGAAGTCAAAGATCAAATGGAGGATCAAGTATTTGAAGCATTTTAAGGAAGCATTTTTATTTTAATACTTAGCAGATGAAGCGTCTTCTAACAATATGTTTCGGAAATATCGTATTGCTCTGCACATTGTTGTTGCTTTCGGAAGGAATATTAATTTGGATGGGCTATACCCCTTACTCTCTGGGGGAAAGACCAGATATCGTAGTCCAACCTCAAGGTAAATTCTTTCAACCTGATTCTTTATTGGGGTACAAACATCTGAGTGGAACTTATGAAGTTACCTTAAAACAAGCACTTCATTTTACCGCTCACCACCATCCCAGCACCCTTCGGCGAAGTCATTCGGACCACCAGGCCCTTGATCCAGCTGCACCACAATTGTGGTTTTTTGGTTGTTCCTTTACCTACGGTTGGTCCATTAATGATGAAGATACTTTTTCCTGGTTGTTGCAAAAAAAAATGCCGGAGCATCGTATTGTCAATTGGGGGGTGAATGGATATGGTACGTTACACTTTTATTTGCAACTCAAGTCTGCCCTAGAAGAGGGGCGGCGGCCTCAAGCCGTAGTGATCAATCACGCCCACTTTCACCATGAGCGAAATTTCTTTTCTTACAATCATCGGATCTCCGTATCGAGATGGAATTTTTTGGGTCGACTCAATCAACCCTATGCTTGTTTGACCAGGAATAGGCAACTTCAAATTGAATATTCACAAGTAGAATATAAAGTCTGGTCATGGTCAAGGAAGTCCATTCTCATCTGCTATTTTCAGCGTTTTTACGAGCGTTGGATGGATAGTCGGATGCACAAAGACAGTCGAAGAATCACCCAATTGTTGTTGGATCGCATTGCCAAATTGTGTCGAGATCACGGCGTACAATTGTTGATTGCCAACATTGATGGCCCACCCGCCTACATCGAATCGTATTGCCAAAAACGCGCCCTTGCTTATGTTGATATTTCATTAGATCTCACAGATACGCATTACACCAGTGAACCTTATGATCGACATCCCAATGCAAGGGCCAATCTCATCTATGCCGACCGATTGTATACCGCCTTGCTTCTGCTGTTAAAATAAAAACCTGATCCTTACGAAGAAGGACCAGGTTAACGAGATGTTTTTTTTGATGAAAAGATGACCAACTAATTGTCAGCCAATCTAAGTCGCGGGTTCATCTGAGTAGAACTTGACCTCACCCGTTTTGACATCGTACATCGCACCAACGATATTGATGCTTCCTTTTTAGTACAAATCTTTTAACACTGGGCTTTGTTTGT
>JBCCSR010000317.1:0-6133 GCA_039199865.1 Bacteroidota bacterium | reverse complement strand
CCCCCTCCCTCCCTCCTCTCTCGACTAATTTATCGCCTTCCCCCAATATCCTCAATATCAATACGCTACCCTGACTTTACCAGCAGGGATGGCAAAATTGGAGGCTCCCAACGGGGTGTTGGCCTATGCCTACGGCTTTGGGGGCTTTGATGCCTATTCCTATGCCCTTGGGTTTGATGCAAATTTCGCGGTAGCTACCTTTGAGGCTCCATCCCAATCGGCAGTAGCAGTATTTCCTAATCCTACTTTCAATAGGCTAAATATTGACGCTTCTTTTTTGATGGATCAAATAGACTTATTTGATATGGGAGGTCGCCTGTTAATAGCCGAAAAACCTCGTTCCGATCAATTTCCACTGGATTTGACCGATTTGCCTCCCGGAATATATATGCTGAAAATAAAATCCAATGGTACCACGATTAGCAAAAAAGTTGTCAAGATGCGATGATGTAATCGTTTGAAGTAAAATATTTACGTAATACTATATTTGTATTATTAGAAAATTTTCCCTTTTTACCTTTGCTTTTGGATTATAAACCTTTGCCCCAGTTTAATTCTAATGGCCACTTTTACTTTCCTGCTTTTAATCAAAAAAAGGGACAAGAGCCCGTTGACGAACAGATGGACACTGAGGCAAAGAAATACGGGGTACTTTTAGCCCTTGCGGAAGCAAATCGGCTGGAGCTGACCGATAATTAGAAAAGTATTTATGCCCTTGCTTTTACTAGGCCAAACCTGCAACTTTCCCTTTTTCCTCACCTCAATCCATTCAGATTCCACAATCTAAGTTTTTTCTTTTATTTTGTGCCGCGTTAAACGATTGGAAGGGAATCCAAAATCAGTCAACAAAAAGGAAAACGATGAAAAAAAGATTTTTTGACTTCTCAAATTTGAAAGGAGATTTTACCGGTGGTTTGGTGGCAGGAGTCGTCGCCTTGCCGCTTGCTCTGGCATTCGGTGTTCAGTCGGGAATGGGTGCAACGGCTGGCTTATACGGCGCTATTGCCGTAGGGATTTTTGCCGCCTTATTTGGTGGGACAGAAACTCAAGCAAGTGGACCAACTGGACCGATGACTGTTGTTTCTGCCGCATTGGTAGCCTCTGCGATTCAGTTGAATGGTAGTTTAGACAATGCAATGGACATTATCTTACTGGCCTTTCTCTTAGGAGGACTTTTCCAAGTCATTTTTGGTTTTTTGAACATTGCCAGCTATGTCAAATATTTTCCTTACCCCGTCATCTCTGGCTTTATGAGTGGGGTCGGCTTGATCATCGTCATTTTGCAAATTTTTCCTTTCATGGGCTTGGACTCGGCCAAATCTACCGTTTCCGTCATTCAAGATCTTCCTCGTTTATTCGCCGAAGCCAATGTAAATGCCCTCATTTTAGGAGTGATCACCATTGTTATTTATCTAATTTTCCCCAAAATCACCAAGGCGATTCCCAGTGCTCTGGTGGCCCTCATTGCTGCTACTTTGATTGCTTATTTTGCCAAAATGGATGTCCCTTTGATCGGTGAGATCCCTTCTGGTTTGCCTGCCTTCCAACTGGGGAACATTCTAAGTGTCGACCCAAGTGTCTATGCGCTGGTACTTGAATATGGATTGGTATTGGCCGTTTTAGGAAGCATTGATTCCCTATTGACTTCCGTCATTGCAGACAATATGACCAAGACAAAACACAATAGTAACCGAGAGCTGATTGGTCAAGGCATTGGTAATATGTTGGCCGCTGCAATTGGAGGAATTCCCGGAGCCGGAGCTACCAAAGGAACGGTGGTAAATATCAATGCGGGAGGAAAAACGAGATTGTCAGGAATCATACATGGACTTTTCTTGCTTACCGTTTTGTTGGGACTTGGAAAGTTGGCAGCCCACATTCCCCTTTGTGTATTGGCTGGTTTACTACTCCCAATTGGTTTTAAAATTGTCGATTTCAAAGGCTTGAGACACTTGACAAAAGTTCCAAAATCAGATGCAGTAGTACTGGTTTTGGTTTTATTCATCACCACTTTTGGGAGTTTGATACAGGCCGTAGGGATTGGTATTGCACTGGCTTGTTTGTTGTTCATGAAAAAGGCAGGCGATATTAGTGAACAAGGCCTAGAGGTGGGGAAAATAGCAGATTTAGATGGAGCGAAACCTTGGCAGGATGAAAAAGAGTTTTACGAAAAGTACAAAGACAAAGTCATTATCAAGCACTTGTATGGACCTTTATTCTTTGGGTTTACTTCCTATTTTAAAGACCAAATCAAAGCCCTTTCCGAGGATGTTGAAGCAGTGATCTTGAGAATGGATCGAGTGCCTTATGTCGACCAATCGGGTTTGTACACCCTAGAAGATATTATTTTTGACCTCGAAGCTCAGAACACTAAAGTTTTAATTGTGGGGCTCAAGGAACAACCTAGTGATATGTTGAAAGCGATTGAGATTATTCCCGATCTAGTAGCTGAGGAAGATGTATTTGAAACCATTGAAGACAGTTTTGCTTCCTTGAGAAAGCAGTTCCAATAAAATGCTTTAGCAGTCAAACTCTACATCTATGGATGCCGACTTGGTTCCGAATGCATTGGGAGAATCAGTATGTTCATGCAAACAGCACTTGATACCCATTGAGACAATGGATTCTTCATTTTGTGTCATCAATCCTGCCGGATAAATGGTAGGGTCTGCTTTTTCCTCGTTTTGTCATCGGTAATGCTTAAGAAATAAGTTCCCATGACTGTAATGTCGAGCTGTTTCAAATCAAGAGACAGTACTCCGGACTCCAATTCGTGCCAATTTTGATAAAGGACCTGTGCTGATCCATCGGTAATTTCAACTAGGCCACGACTCGCTAAACGGTCTAGACCACTTAGCGTAATTTCATCGACAACCGGATTGGGAGCAACTTTCAGTTTGATCTCCTCTGAAAAGTTGACCGATTGAATTGAAGAGTAAACAAACATGCCATCTTCATCCATCAGTTTTAAGCGGTAATAATTGGTTCCCGGGAAAGGGTAGCGATCTAAAGATCGATAAAATTGAGCTTGACTGGGATCGCCTCCGGTAGCTTGTACCCTTGCGATCTGCTCGAACCTGCTCCCATCCGAGGATCGCTCCAGCTCGAAATGGCTAAAGGCAAGTTCTGCGATGGTTTCCCATTCTAAGGCAGCGACCTTTGTATTTTCAGCATAAACTTTAAAATAATTGAGTTCGACGGGAAGCGCATTTACCACGTTATTGGTCGATCCAAAAGTCATGGCAAAAGAGCCAATGGGTGGAGGGCAATTGATTGAATTGCTCACAATCGAACCCCGATTGCCCGGTCCGGTACTAATGCCCATATTGCCCATACTTTGCCAGCCGTTGACCCCATCGTTATAGACGACAACGAGTGAGTCTGTATTGTAAATCCCACTAGCAATAGCATCCATCCAATTGAGGGTAAAGCCAACAACGGTACTTCCAGCTTCCCAATAAATATCCCAAAATTCATAATTGCTCACTTGCTCGATTCCCGGGCTGTAGCCACCAATTGGTGGAGGACAATTGATGTACTCGACCCGATAAAGGGAATTGACATTAGTGATTTCGGTCAATTCCAATGGAGCATAGCTATTTTGATGACCTAAGGGAAAGGTAAAACTGCCACTACTTCGACCCCGTTTGATCACCGGACCATCAATGTAGGCATTGACATCTCCACCAACAATCGTTGCGTAGTCTTCTAAAATAATGGGACTATCTTCGTCCGTATGAATCAATCCGTTACTGAGATTCAGGACATCATGGACGACAAGCGTATCATCCAATGTCATTGGCAATCCCGATTGATTGTCAAAATAAACTTCTCCAAATCTAAAGGCTTCGCCTCCTGTTGTGTAGTCATTATTGGAGGCAATGGTTTGGGCTCCCGTTCCATTGTAAGTCAATTTTGATCCCGCCTCCATATCTAATTTACCATAACTAGGCCTAGAAAAACTTCCTCCGATCATCAGATGGGCACTCATGCTGGTGTTGATGGATACATCGTCGGCACTTTGTGCAACGAATACAATGTCACCCCCCACCTTTTGTAGCGCATTTACGCCAATGATATCATTTGTGACCAATAGATTGGGGGAACCAGACTCTAAAGTCAGGTGACTCCCAATTTGTAAATTGCCATTGCCATCGCCCACTTTGGTGAGGAATGGTCCGCTTCCACCATAATGTTGTAGGGTCATATTGGCGCCAATAGTGGAAATGCTATCAGAATGAAAATGTAGATAAACTTCCTCGCCACCATTTTTATAAATCCAGAAATTACCGCCCGTCATCATTTTTGCCCCATCGTGAACATGTAAGTCAAATTTTTTCCCACCTTCAATTTGTACAACGAAGTTTCCACCTACTTCAAGTACCCCAAAATCGTGAACATTGACATTGCTATTTCCGATGGTACAACCGGTATTATCAAAATCAAAGATTAAATTTTGTCGAACTTTTAAATGGGCGCTATTGTGAACTTTGAGTTGTACTTTGTTGCCTTGTTGATTGGCTAGTAAGCGATTGACATTCAGATTTCCCTGTACTTCAAGGGTAGAGTTGGTCAATACTTCCAATTTGAGTTCTCGATCATATCTGTCAGATACAATATCGAGATTTCCTTGAACGATAAGCGTGATATTACTACTGGTGATCAACTTGGAATTTCCATAATCATCTTCATTGGTAATCAATAGGTATTGGATGGTGACATCGGTTGCATCTAGAGTAATTGAATGTCCGTCAATGATTACCGAATCTCCCGTTGAAGGATAAGAGGCCGTTCCCCAAGTATCAGGACTGGTCCAAGCGCCCGTTGCGACAGACTTATAAGTAGTTGCATTAATATTGGTGGAAAGAAGAGTGCAGAGGAGTGTGACGAGTTGGATTCTTTTCATGATTCTTTTCCTGCGGTGAAATAAATTCAGCTGATTTAGTTCGCGGGGGATAGAGTGGTCAACAGGGGAGGGTGGGATAATATTTGTAGAGAAACAAAATTTATACCACAATCGATTGTTTTTGTGACATATTTTCGGAAGGCCTCTCTGGAATAATCTTTGTACTATCAAAAAGCGTCTCTTCTTCAGATTGGTTTTACCCCCTCAAAATGAATAAGCTAAATTGATATTGTGAGTAATGAAATTCATTTACGCTCTTTTTTTAGCTGCGTTTTATTGTAGCATTGGGCAAGCTGGTACAAACACGGTGGACAGCTTGATTGCGCTTTTGGAGGACCCTCAAATCACGGCAGATTTGGAGCACAGCTATTTGCTGCGCCAAACCCTAGGAGATTTGTATGCTGCCGACGAATTATACGAGACGGCTATTTTTCGATTCAACGAAAGTCTGGATATTGCTTACCAATTAGAGCAGGTCGAAAAGATTGCGGAGACTTTGGTAAAATTGGGCTTTGCCAAACAGCGGCGTTCAGAGTATTCCGATGCGATGGCCTATTACACTGCATTGCTCAATCTGAAAGGAGTCCCGGACAATCACCCTTCAACGGTTGAAGCGATGAGTAATATTTCTTCCATTCATCAAGCCTTGGGCAATTATGAGCAAGCCTATGAATTCCAGATCAAAGCCCTACAGCTCAACGAGAACAATGGCAACAAAGAAGGGGCACTACGTTGTCGATACCGCCTCGGAACCATTTTTTTCTACCAAAAACAATTCGATAAAGCCTTAGAGGAATACCAAACCGCCAAGGAAATGAGTGATGAAATTGGCAATGAAAGAGATGTCTATTCTTGCTTGGCAGCGCTGGGAAGTGTACACGCAGAACTCGGAAATTACGACGAAAACCTGTACTACAATGAGAAGTCCTTGCAAATGGCCAAAAAGATAGACTACAAAATGGGCATTGCTTACTCAACGGGGAACATGGGCTCCAGTTATTTGCGTCAAGGAAATTGTGAACAGGCCAAATGGCATTACCAAGAGGCCATTCAATTGAAAGTGGAACTAAACGACAACTGGGGAGTGATTGGCAGCAAGTTAGCCCTGGCCGATCTCTACAATAAGTGCCAGCAAAAAGAACAGTTGATTCCTTTGATGGATGAAGTCATCAAGTTGTCTAAGCAGCTGGATTCTAAACCCAGAGAATTGACGGCCTACGAAATTTT
>JBCCSR010000316.1:0-6134 GCA_039199865.1 Bacteroidota bacterium | reverse complement strand
GTATCAGATCTAAAGTCAAAGTTGATCTGCTGTTAAATGTAGTGTTGATCACTTTAAGTAATTGTTAGCAAACAATCTACTTTCATAACCTCCCTTCACCTAGAAGTAAATCTGGATTCATCTGTACTTAATACACCCCGTGTAATTTCGCTATCAATTATTTTTTACACCTTATTTTTTACACTTATATAAAAAACTCATCAAACCATGCAAAAAATTTTGACCCTCCTTTTTGCACTCTTCTCTATGAGTGCAATTCAAGCTCAAACCATGTTTGACGAAGAGATTGAAGTTCCTGCCGGTTACGCACCAACCGAAGTCGTCATGCCTCCCTCTCCCCTCACTACGCAAGTTTTATTTATTGGCGGAACTGATCTGGTTCAGACCACGCCAACCTATGGTAATCCTGCTGGAGCAACGGTTGCCAAAGAGTGGCATGATTTCATCGGATTCACACCCGATGAAACGGGGCAAAGCCTGGGCTGGGTTTCGGTTAATCACGAAAGAATCACCGCTGATGATATGATCGGTGATGGGGGTGGAATGACTGCCTTCCGCGTTAGACGTACCAACGATGGCGCGCTCGAAGTGATGGACCAAACATTAGAAGACGGGCGTTCTGGCCAATTCTTCAACGTTGACTTTGCCAATACCACTGGGGAAACAGGAATGAACTGCGGTGGTATTGCTTCTATGGTTGACGGCCGCATCTGGACTGCGGAAGAGTGGTTCAGAAGTAGCAATTCCTCTATTTACCGAGATGGGGAAGGCGTTAGAGATACAACTGATTTTGTCGTGTCAAGCGACATTCCTGGCTGGAACGGAGTAACCTTGGAAAAATACCAAAACTTCAACTGGATGACGGAGATTGATCCACGTCAAGCTCGTGCCGTACGCAAGCAGTACAACTGGGGGCGTCAGCCTTTCGAAGGGGGAGCAGTAGAGCCAAGCAACTCCGTTGTTTACCTCGGCCCGGACGCCACGCCTGGTTTTTTCGGAATGTTTGTTGCGCAAACGCCTGGCGATTTTACCCGAGGTACTTTGTTTGCTTACAAACACGATAAGCCAGGATGGAAGTGGGTGCCCATTTGGGAAAACGGTGCTATGCTCGACCACAAAAACTTCGCGGTTGAAAAAGGAGCAACCATGTTCAACCGAATCGAGTGGGTTGCCCTCAACCCCGAAAACAACTTCGTTTACTTTACGGCTACTGGTCGGGACAATCCGGGAGGTCGTTGGGCAGATGAAAATGCCAACGGTGCAGTACACCACCCTGCCAACATCGCTAGAGCACAAGCACAGGGCTTGGATTCTCCCAACGCCCCTGAATACGTTGACTACTATGGTCGCATCTGGGAATACAATCCTAAAACTTCTGAAACCAGGGTTTATCTCGAAGGAGGTCCTTTCTTCGCCGACAGCCCCGAAGAAGCAGACTATCCAGAAAAACACTTGTCTAACCCCGATGGACTTTCTGTGATGCAAATCGACGGAAAATCCTTCTTGGTCATTCAGGAAGATTTAAACGGCACCTCCAACGGCCGTGTCCCTGCGGGGATCAGCAACCGGATGTGTGAATTGTACATCTTGGATTTGTCTATCCAAAATCCAACCATCGATGATTTGGTTCGCCTGACCATTGTTCCCGCCGGTGCAGAGGTAACGGGTGCGATCCAAACCCCTGATGGCAACTCTCTTTTGGTCAATGTTCAGCATCCAAGCACTGACAATCCATTCCCTTACAATCACTCTTTGACTTTGGCCATCAATGGTTTCAATGACATCACAGTAGCCGAAAGCCAAGCTGCTTTCCGTAGTCCATTTGAAGCCGCATTGAACGCCAACAAAAAATCAAATGATGAAAGTGCCTTCTCTGTTTTCCCTAACCCAACAACTCGTACCGTCTTTATGAATAAAGTAACTGACATTGCTTTGTACAACGCGAGCGGAAAAAGAGTGTTGGTTCAAAGAAATGTTTCTGAGTTTGAAGTTAGCGGACTGACTCCCGGAGCTTATTTCTTACAAAACGCAGAGGGCAAAACTTTGAAATTACTCATTGAATAAGCCACTCCCCTTCACATGCCTGAAATCTACAGTCGTACAAATTTCGGGCATGTATCTTCATTGAACTGATACGACTCTTTTCGAAAGGTGTTTAAAACACCAAAAGGAAACGACCATAATATTGATTAATCAAAAACGTCCCGCTGTTGGAATGATTAAAAAATAGGATGGGAGCCTGTCTACTTGTTTAGCTAGCCAGATACACTCGGCGCAGCCAGGTAGAAGCAAAGCGGTAAGATAGGTACAGTAATTTTGCTGCGTTTTTTGCCGTAGAAAAATTTCAAACATATGAAAAAATTAATATTTTCTTTGATGGTCTTCGCTGTTTTTCTCTGCAGCTTTGGAGAAGACAAAGCAGTCATGGCCCTGCAACAAATTGAAAGACAATTCAGTCAGGGAATGGCCAAAGTAGAAGACGAGATCCAAAAGCTAAAAACCCATATCATAGGTCTGGAAAACAATAAAGCCTCGATCCGTAAAGCTCAAGAGCGCATTATACAAACCCGCCTTGCTTATAAAGAAATTGAATTCCTGCTCGCTTATTTTGATGCTTACAGTATCAAGAAAAATATCAATGGTGCACCGCTCCCTAGCGTCGAGCCCAATGTACCTGAGGTCATCAGAGTAGCGCCCTCCGGGCTACAGGTTCTGGACGAGATGATTTTTGCTGATGAAGTATTTGAGGAAAAAGCAGCACTCATCGATTTGGTTGAAAAACTCGAAAAAGACTTTAAAGAAGTTCGTTTTTTCCAATCAAAAGTTAATCTAACACATCGCCATATTTTTGAAAGCATTCGCCAAGAACTGGTCCGAGTTTATACCCTTGGATTGACTGGTTTTGATACACCTGGCTCCGTCAATAGCATTCCCGAAGCGAAAGCAGCACTCCATGGAGCCTATGATGCTTTCAAAGCCTATCTACCATTACTACAAGAAAAAAATGTGGGACAAGCCATTTTGATGGATGCCCGGATGGAATATACGCTAAGCTATTTAGACGAAAATACGGACTTCGATACCTTTGATCGGCTAAAATTCTTAAAAGAACACATCGATCCACAATACGAAATCTTTCTATCGATCCATAAAACATTAGGGATCGAATTTATTGAAGAAACGACGGACCGTCCTCAAGCAGTTAACTATCACGCCACGAGTTTATTCGCACCTGACTTTCTCAATAAAGGTTATTTTGCCAATCAAGATTTGAAAAATCCATTGTTGGAAAAACGGATTGCACTCGGACAGTTGCTCTTTTTCGATCCGGTACTTTCTAAAAACAACGAAAGAGCTTGTGCCTCTTGTCACCTCCCAGAAAAAGCCTTTACCGATGGTTTAAGCAAGAGCGTGGCCATGAACCAAAAGGAGTTATTGCAACGCAACTCTCCTACCCTGATCAATGCGGTCTATGCCGAAAAATATTTCCACGACGTACGAGAGCATCGCTTAGAAAAACAGATACTACACGTTTTGGAAAATCCAAAAGAGTTCAACACCAATTTTGTTGAAGTCATTGAGAAGTTGAAAAAGAGTACCGAATACCAAGATCTATTTGCGGAAGCTTATCCCGAATATCCTGAATATATTGTTTCTACTTACAGCATTTCAGATGCTCTAGCTACTTATGTGATGAGCTTGACGGATTTTGATAGCCCCTTCGACAAATATGTTCGTGGAGAACAAGGCGTCATTGACCCCGCCATTGCGAGAGGCCATAACTTGTTCATGGGCAAAGCCCCTTGCGGAACTTGTCATTTCGCTCCAGTCCTTAACGGTACCGTTCCTCCAAACTATCAAGAATCAGAAACCGAAGTTCTGGGAATCCCAAGCACAAAAGATACGCTCAATCCCAAACTAGATCCCGACATGGGGAGATATGCCAGCAAACTTCCTAGAGATAAAGCTGACTTTTATCAATTTTCTTTCAAAACAGTTACGGTTAGAAATGTAGCCCTGACTGCGCCTTACATGCACAATGGTGTCTACGACACTTTGGAGGAAGTCCTTGATTTTTACAATCGCGGTGGTGGTGCTGGCATGGGGATGGACTTGCCTCATCAGACCTTGCCATTCGATAATCTTGACTTGACTCAACAAGAACAAGACGATATCGTCGCCTTCATGAAATCCCTTACCGGAGACTTATCGAAATTTGATGCCCCTGATTTTCTACCGGAGTTTGATGGAGATGAGCAATTGAATGCAAGAAAGATCGGAGGGACTTATTAATCCTATTTTATTAAAAATCAGAAAAGAAGTGGACAAAGAGAAGTGGAATAAGGAATCACTGATTGTAAAACCATTTAGAAATGAATATGCAAACCAAAGCGCTAGAAACGCTATCACAGCCGATCCATCAAGAAAATAGCATCGCCTTGAATGCTCACTCAGCAAACAGTATAGCGATAGAAGCACAAGCAAGAGATAAAGCAAAAAAGCTGGGTTGGTACGAACGCATTCAAGACTACCTAGGTGAATTTATCTATGGAGGAATCGATGGTAGTATTACGACCTTTGCCATCGTAGCCGGATCGGTCGGTGCTGACCTCAATTCTGCCATCATTATTGTTCTTGGTTTTGCCAACCTACTGGCCGACGGCTTTTCGATGTCGATTGGCGCCTATTTAGCGGCTAAATCAGAACAAGACAATTACACCAAACATGCCAACCTAAAAGCCAAGCAAATCGAACAATATCCGGAGCTCGAACAACAGCGCATCAAGACGATCTATGAGCGAAAAGGCTTTCGTGGAAAGTTGCTTAAAAAGAGTGTAGAGCACGTCATCAAAAGCAAAACCATTTGGTTGGACGAATTGATGCGCAATGATCTCGACATGATTGAAGACAAACGTTCGCCCATTATGATTGGCTGGATGACTTACTGTGCCTTCCTTATCTTTGGTTTTATTCCAATCATGGTTTATGTTTGGGATTACTGTTTTGGACTAAATGCCAATCTATTTTTATGGGCCAGTATTTTCACCTCTTTGAGTTTCCTACTAATTGGATGGCTCAAAGCCCTTGTCAATGAAACCAGTAAATGGAGAAGTGTCTTGGACACGATGGCTTTAGGTACGCTAGCCGCAGGAGTCGCCTATCTAATTGGCGATGTATTAGAGAAATGGATCCATTAAAACAATTGAATTTGCTTTCTAATAATACAACCTATTTTTTCATCACTACCATTTTCATGGTAGTGATTTTTTCTTTTTGCCAAGCGCCCAAAACACCTCTCAATGGTGCCCAACTGGCTCAAGGATACTGTGCATCTTGCCACGCTTTCCCCGATCCAGAAATCCTCGACAAAACCACTTGGAAAAAATACGTTCTCCCTAGGATGGGCCAATTCATGGGCATCTATCAAAATCCTCAACAAAGAGATTCCCTTTTGGAAAAAGGAAGCGCGGCCGACTACTTAAAACAAAATAACGTCTACCCTAGCCAAGCTACACTTGACGACGACGAGTGGCAAGCCATCCAAACTTTTTATTTAGAACAAGCACCACCACAACTAAAGGTTGATACAATTGCCACTACTCCCAGCAGCCTTTTCAAATACCGCTTTCCAGATTTATTTTTATCCCCTCCAAGTACAACCTACCTCTCCATAGAAGCCCAACAAATCTCCTTTGCCGACGCCAATAAAAAAGCCTTTTTCCAAGTCGATGAATATTGGAAAATCCAAAAACAAGCTAGGGTTGGCGAAGCACTTACACATGTCGAGAAAGAGGGTTCCGATTATTGGCTTACGGTTATGGGCAGTTTCTCGCCAACGGATCAAGACAAAGGTTATCTCTATCGATTGAGTAGCGATCCCAAAGTCCCTTCCCGAAAGGTCATTGACCAATTGCGTCGTCCAGTTCATGCGAGCTACGAAGATTTCAATCAAGATGGACTAAAAGATATCGTCATCTGTGAATATGGCAACTGGACCGGAGCCTTGAGTTTGTGGATTGCTCACAAGGAGGGCATCTTTGTTCGACAAGAATTGATCAATCGCTCCGGAGCAATTGCCACTGAAATAATAGACCTTAACGGAGATGGTCGAATGGATATTTTGGCTTTGTTCG
>JBCCSR010000315.1:0-6144 GCA_039199865.1 Bacteroidota bacterium | reverse complement strand
TTTTTGATCAAAAAGTGACAATTTGGCAGGCTGGTCTAAAAAAAGGTCATCCCAAATCTCGAATGAAAATTTGGGATGACCTTTTTAGCGAAAAACTCAGAAAAAAGAAAGGCTTAGAACTGATAATCCAATCGCAAGGTCAAATTGCGAGGAGCTTCCAATAATGCCGGACGACGCATGTACTCGACATTAAACAAATTGGCCGCAATGAGCGAGACTTTTCCGCCCTCGAGGAAGTAAAAAGCCAAACGGGTATCCAAGGTAAATGCACCACCGTCAAAGTTTTCGCGATAGTCTGCTAAACCGGGTAGTTCTAAGTTGAGGATGGCGTCGATGGCTTCCACTCGGCTATTGTAAAATGCGGCAATACCCAAAGAAACGGGGCCTTTTCGCGATTCGATATCAAACTTGACGGAATGCCGATTTCGATATTTCAAGACATTGTAATCTGCACTGGAAAAAAGCTCATCCTCCGGAGTGAATTCCTGAAATTTGGGATTGATGTAGGTATAACCCGCCAACAAACTGGTCGATAAGCCCAGAATATCTCCTTGTCCGGCAATGGTGAAATCGATTCCTCGAATGATGGTATTGCCAATGTTTTGGGCTTGGAAAGAAATGGGGAGCGTGAAGCGAATGTTGAATTCGATCATATCTTGATACTCCGTCCAGAATCCGGCAACATCCATGTAGCCTTGAAAACTTCCCAAATTAAAACCTTGCTTTAGCCCCACTTCGGCACTCCAACCCGTTTCGGAGGTCAGATCGAGGTTGGGAGCGACAATGATCGCTCCGGCGGCCGTCTCGATAAATTTTTCGGCGATGGTTGGATAACGGTAGCCTTGGCCCCAGGAGGCACGGAGAAAGGTAACGTTGGTCATTTTGTAATTCATCCCAAAGCGGAAAACGGGTTTTGATTCGACTACTTTTCCATTGGGGATGGTATCGCCGGCAAAGACTTCGGGGCTCCTTTGTTCGTTGCGTTCAAAGCGTACGCCACCACTCAAGTTGATGCGTTGGCCCAATTTCTTTTCCAGTTGGAGATAGGTCGCAAAATTATTGGAGTGAAAGGTGGTATCTCCGTAAAGGGGGGCACTTACACTGGTTGCGGAGGTCACTGCTCCGGCAGTGGCCACCAATTGTGCTTTTTCAAATTCCTTTTGGTATTGGTATTCTCCGTAGTAGAAATTGGAGGTGTTGGATTGATCGGCATTGTTGTCATTATCGACGCGCAACAAACGGGTGATCAAGCGGTGTTTACCCCCCGAACCGTCAAAATAAGTCAGGAAGGGATCGACATTAAAGCGGACGTTATCGGAGATGGATATGGAAGTGGTGTCTCCTTGGTAAGCCCCCGCTTCTCCGTCTCGCCAATAAAAGTAGCTACTGTTTTTTCCTTTGTTGATATTGCTATTGATGCCAAAAGAAAGCCGATCTGTGAGTCGATATCGCGTACCAATACTAATGCGTCCATAACGATTGTAAGTATCTTCCCGGAAACTATTGGAATACAAGGTATAACCACCCAAGACCAAATCAAATTTGTTGAACTTCTGCCGATGTGCCAAGCTCAAACCAGTTTCAAAGGGACGATCTTGCCCTTCCCACCAAACCTTTGCTTCATCTTTGGGATCGCGAAAAGACCGATAAAAAGTAGAAATTTTGGTGACGGGTTTGGCCTTGGCATAAGCGGTTCGGACATTGATAATGCCATTCATTGCAGAGGAGCCATAGAGGGCAGAGGCGGCTCCCTTGACAACTTCTGCTCGTTCCGTGTTCTCGATTGGAATGTCATTCCAGTTGGGGAATCCGGCATCTGCCTGGAGGGCGGGAATATCGTCGATTAGCAATAAGACCCGGCTCCCTGCTCCGTACGACCAGCCCGATCCACCGCGTATATTGGCTTGACCATCAACGATATTGAGGCCCGGAATTTTTTCGAGGGCATCGTCAATAGAGGTCGCATTGGTATTGTCAATCAACGAGGGTTGAAGGACTTCTAGAGAGACGGTGACCTCACTAATGGGTTTTTCGTATTTTCCGGTGGTCACCGTTGCTGTTTCGAGCAAAGTAGTGGTTACTTTCAGATTGAAATCGACTTGTAATCGTTGGCCTGCTTGTAAACTGACCCTTTGTTTTTGCGAAGCATAACCAATATAGCCTACTTCAATTTCGTAGGTGCCTGCTTCAATTTTTATTTCATAACGGCCATTGGCATCGGTCACTGTTCCGCTTTCGCCGACTTTTACCGTAGCGGAAATGAGTGGATCTTCATTGGTTTTGTCATAGATAAACCCTTCAAGGACAGCTGTTTGCGAGAAAGCAGAGTGCAAGGTGAAAAGAAGGGCGAAAATTAA
The DNA here is from genome assembly GCA_039199865.1 of Bacteroidota bacterium. Classification (GTDB taxonomy): domain Bacteria; phylum Bacteroidota; class Bacteroidia; order Chitinophagales; family Saprospiraceae; genus JALZUU01. The sequence continues at coordinate 3,787 of JBCCSR010000315.1, read as the reverse complement.
AATGCATTTTTTGTTAGGAAAGCGCTTCATCATAAATTCAGATTGTGAATAAGAATATTGGGTAATAACGGAAATGGGAAGCTCAGAGTGGTGACAAAAAATGATATGAATGGGAATGTGAATATCGCAATTAATTGCAGCCGTAAAAATAGAGAAAGCAGACAAAAAAACTAAACTTTCTTTCTATTCAATTTATTTTTAACACGTTTTTAAGTTTTGTAACGGCAACATTTCGAAAAATGATATCGTTAGTCAAGGGCTTTAAAAATGAGATTAATGACTTTGATTATACTAACTTCTTTTTAAAAAAATGATACCTTGCACTTGTATTCGCAAATAAAATTGATGATTATGAAGCAAATCTTACTCCTTTCTTTCTTTACTTTTATCTGCTTCTCTTTGGAGGCGCAAATTTGTGAACCTAACCAGATCTATGCTGATTCTGCGGTCGGAGTTTATCCTCCACCTTTCTCTGATGATCGGCCAGACGGTGGAATTCCCAATGAGGCTTGTATCAATGAGCCTTTCGAGTTTGTTCTGACTTTCAAAGTGCCCGAAACGATCAGTATTTTTACGCTGGACTCTATTGTCGTTGCATCGACTGGAGCCGTGACGGGGCTGCCGGATGGCTTGAGCTATTCTTGTAATCCACCCAATTGCGTTTTTACCCCACAGGAAACTTTGGGTTGTGTACTCGTTTTTGGTACGCCCACCAACCCCAATGACATCGGTGATAATCCACTCATGGTGGCTACAAAGATCTTTGCCAATGGCGGATTGATCGAATTCGATGTGACTTTTCCTGACAACACGGGAACAGTTCCCAATGCGGATGGGCAGTACATTCTGACGGTCAATGAGGAAGGCGCAGCGGCTTGTCAAACTACGTCTACCAACGACCTCTTGCAAAGCAATCTGCGCGTGATCAATTCCCCTAATCCTTTTTCTTATTTCACCAACATTTTAGTAGATTCAGGAATTAGTGGCGACTTTGATTTGACGGTTTATGATTTGACTGGGCGTCAAGTTCAACAACAAGCTATTCGTTTGACAATTGGAGAAAATCAAATTCCTTTCGACGGAAGCGATTTATCCAATGGAATGTATTTGTACAGTATTGCCCAGGGAGCGGGTAAAGTGGTCAATAAAATGATCATTCAAAGATAAAATTACTCCTAAATTCACCAGAGCTCGAAGGGTATACCCCTTCGAGCTATTCGCACTTCAATGCTACAGCTGATGCCATCCGGCATCCTCCTCTTAAAGCACAATGATTCTACTCCCATTAAGGTTCGTTTGCGGAAGCAAGCGGTAAAAACGCATTGTTTACACCTGTTGTTTTGCTTATTGTTTTGACAACATGTTTTCAGTTGCGTTAACTTTTTCATTAAAGACTTAAAAAATAGATTCAATGAGAATTGCTTTACCCAAATTCCTATTGCTCACGTTGGTGGCGACGCTCTACGTGTCCCATCTAGAAGCACAATGCCCTAATTGTGAAATTACCCTACCACCTTCTTTACCCGAAGATACCTTGTTTTTGAGCCCGGTTGCTGAAGGGGAAGTTGGCCTCTTTTATGAAGAGGACCTGAGTTTTCGAATGCCACTAACTACCGATCCAGTCAATGCGATCAATCCGGATGTTCCTGCCGGATTGGACATTGAGGAGATTACACTGCTTTCCATTGCCAACGTTCCTCCTGGTCTGGCTTGGGAAGCTGATGAATCGATCTATATACCAGAAGACAATTCAGATGGTTGTATGCGCTTTTGTGGAACGCCGTTGGTCCCTGGAACCTATGTGATGGATGTGACCGTCGTAGCCAAAGTATCGATTTTTAGTCAAACGACTTCTTTTACCATAGAAATGATTGTCCTTCCTTCCAGTAGCTCCAACGCGGGATTTTCGATGAGCAATAATGTGGCCTGCGAATCTGCAATCGTTAGTTTTGAAAACAATATCCCCAGCAATGGAGTGCCCGGTATAAGTTATCAATGGGACTTTGGTAACGGCAATAGTACGCTAAATGAACAACCGAATGATCAGCAGTATACTGCTCCGGGCATTTACGAGGTGCAGTACCAAGCCATTGTCGATACAGTAGGGTATATTTTAACCAATATTGAAATCCTGGAAACGGGTTGTACGGATTTTCCAACTTTTCCCAACTTTAGCACTGCCCCAGATCTAAGCATTACGGTTTATGATCCGGATAGCAATATTGTTTTTGAAACTCCCAATTATGACAATACTTTTCCCCCGATTTCGGCAAGTTTGTTTTTGCCCTTGACGCAAGGCAACTACACCATTGAAGTCATTGATGATGACAGTGGCATCAACCTAGGAGATGACCTTTGTGGCTTGGTGAGCTTCAATCAGTTTGTCAGTGGGGTGATTGTCAGTGATGAGTTTTCGATGCAATTGACGATCGTTCACCCAGTAGATACCATTACTACAGTTGATACGGTTTATATTTTTGAAAATCCGGCGGCACCAATCATCGAGACGTCTGTCTCGCCAGTTATTTGCAATGGAACGGTCATTGAATTGATGACCAACTACACGGAAAGTTTACAATGGTATTTTGACGATGAGTTAATTGTTGATGCCAACCAAAGTACACTCGAAGTCTCTGCCGCTGGAACTTACCGGGTAGAATATTTTGATGAGAACGGTTGTCAGAGCAGCTCAGCGCCTTTCCTATTGGAAATTATTCCTTTGCCAGAATTGCCTGCCTTTGTGAATAGCAATAATTTACTGACGCTATTTGACCAAAGCATTTTGCCCAATGATTTTGCTTTGCAATGGTATCAGGATGGAATGTTGTTGGAAGGAGAGACGGACTTTTCTTATTGCATTAGTGAATTTGCGACCTACACTCTGGAAGTGGTCGATTTGACAACGGGCTGCGCCAATCGCTTTTCCTCAACGGTACCTTACAATTCCGCAGTGGATTGCACTACTTCAACGGAGGAGCTTGCTCTATTTGATCAAGCACTCAAAGCCTTTCCCAATCCATTTACGAGTCAATTGCAGATCGAATTACTGGATTTCCCCAATGAGGCTGCTCAATTGTCAGTGGTCGATTTATTGGGGCAAAATCATTGGACTGTGGAGATTGATTTGAGCGGAAATTGGTCAAGAAGTATTGATTTGGCGCATTTGCCTGCTGGCGTTTATTTTATTCGCCTCAATTTTGGTCAGCGCCAATTGATCCAAAAAATAGTCAAGCAATAATAAAGTCTCATAAGTCGAGATAAAAAATGGCTTTAAACCAGGGGTAAGTTTACATTTTCCGAATGGAGTGAAAATGTAAACTTACCTGCCCTTGAGCGGCACATCGATTTAGTGTAAAGCCTTTCTTTTTTTGTGTTGCCGATCCATGTAGCGAATAATGGCAATACCAATCACGGTTGGTCCAACCCAGGGAATAATCATCCAATAACCCGACAGTAGTTCCGCAAAAAATGACCTTCCTCCGAAGGTGATAAAAGCAGTGTAGGCAGCGATAGCAGTAATAATCATCCCTTTGTAATGTTCTTTGTACCAATTGGCGGTAAACTGTGGATTGCGGTATTCTCTGATAATGTCTATTCCTGAACTAATGCCTAGAATACCAAAGATAATCATCAATGGGCCGAGTTGTCGCCCACCGAGGGTCAATCCATAGCAAAGCAAAGCCAAACCCGAGAGAAAGATCATGATATTAAAAGCCATGTGGATCCTGCGATAGCCCGGAGAAAGTTCTTTTTTGTGTTTCAAAACTGCAATGCCATACCAAAGTGG
>JBCCSR010000314.1:0-6160 GCA_039199865.1 Bacteroidota bacterium | reverse complement strand
TATCTCTAAAACTGAGGACCCCAAGTTAAAGATCAATGTTTCCAGCAATAATGAACTTGCTTTTTGTTTAGGAGCAGGTAAAATTCACACTTACAAAGAATGGAAAGGTAAACTCATCAAAATGCGAACCCTCGATACAGATGAAGATTTAATCGCCTTCTCCAGTGGTGGTGTCAATCGTTATTGTGCCATTACCTCTAAAACGACGGAGGAACATACACAGGCCAATACAACCAACATGCACCTTTTCAGAGGACCAACTGGCAATGTACAAACCAAAAGTCTAAAAATATGGGATGAATATCAACAAGATATATTGAAAGAAAGACCCTTCCCTACTTTGGATTATGCCAATGGAGAATATCTCTTTCAATACTACCTCCTGATGTGGGAAGCCAAATACAACAGACATCTCCATTCTGGAAGTTTCCGCATAAAAATGAAAAGTGATGGTTCTTCCATTGAACCTCGAACATGGCAAACGGGTCACACTTTCGGTATGGATGCCCTACACAATGGAACTGACTGGGTTTCTCTCTATGTTACCGATGCAGATTATAGGCTCCGTCATCCCGGAGTATTCATTGATAAGGTGGATAAAAACGAAAAAGCCTTGCTCTTTAGTAGTCCCCAGCGATGGTCAGAACCCGGCCAAGGCGATGCTAGTAATGGTGCAATGAGTTATTTCTACACGGGCCTAGGCGGTATTGCCTATGATGGCGATGCTTATGGAGCAGTATTTATCAATCCGAAGATGACAGTTGCCCCCAAACGGATGCCTCAAAATGTAGGTTTTGTGTACGTAAAAGAAGCGTTTGAACCTATCTCTAGAAGAAAAGCAGGAGAAACAGGTATGATAGATCCTACTGCAAATATATTAAGTGCAGGTACTGTAGATAATGTCACTATTTACACTGAGAAGATGAATACTGAACCCAGAAGTTACAAGCGAAAAGTAACCTGGTTGACCAATTACACAAGCATGGAAAGCGGCTACGCCAGAAACGCGGATATTGTAGCAATTGGTGATCAATTTATTGTACTGTGGGAAAAATGGGCAAAAGAACGAGAAGTCACCAACAGACGAGGGGAAAAAGAACCTGTTTGGGGCTTTCAAGGTACTGAGGCGGTTGTCATTGACAAGAATGGGAAGGTTCTGAACAGAAAAACGATCAAGGGCCAGATGCTCAATGATTGGGATGACCTCCACGTTCAAAGCAATAAAATAGTCTGGGCCACTTATGATGATGCCACGTTCTACGTAAATCGGCTTGATGCCAATCTAAATCACGATGTAAAAGTCTATAACCAACCCTAATTCCGTATTTTACTATCACAAGAATTTCAAAAGAAATTCTTGTGATAGTTGTTTTTACTCTCTTCTGCCTCAAAGCGACAACCGATCCACTTCATCAATTCCCAGTACTGCTTTAAAAGTACGTGCATCGCTAAAATCCATTGCTTGAGACTTCATCAGAAAACGATGTTCCGGATTTTCCTCTTTTCGTAATGCCGCAAAATCAATCAGCGCATATTCCTCCGCAGTAATCAGTGCCAGTCGATTATTGGGTAGAATGGAAAAGATACGGGCCTGAGGATCGGGTACCAAAGCAATGGGGCGTTCCGCATGGTTTTGCAGTCGAATCAGACTTTTGTTGTCGCCACTGACGTAAAAAATTTCCATTGCATTTAGCCGCTCATCCACGGGAACATCAAAATCAAAGTGAGCCATAAGCTCTACACGTTCCTCCTCTTTCATCAAACGATCCCAGTTGTAAATCCCAAATTCCGCTAATTCAAAGGTACGAAAGGCTTCGGCCATTTGAGCAATTCTTTGTTGCTCCGCTTCTATTTTCTGGATATTGGCTTGATAATTATCGACCCACTCTTCCGGAGAGAAAGCAAACAAACTTTTTAAGGGCATCACCCAATCCATTTCCGCAGAAAAATGTTGACTACTGTCTTTGGAATACATCGACAAACGATAGCGCTTTCCCCGTACCTGCTCCATTTTAGCATACCGCTTGTTGGTCCAATCGGGAATTTTATTATTGGAGCCGCTTCTCCAAAGCATCAAGCCCGCAGGTATTTTTTTGCCTTGATAATCAATGGTCGATCGCACCTCGATATCTGCCCACCCCAAACCGTAGGCCTCCATTTTGTCTTTAATAAAATCGTGATTGACCGATTTTAAATTGTCATTCATGTACACATCGACAATGATGTTGTAATTAAAAGCTAGGTACCGGCGATTGAGGGGAAAGGGCAATCCTTTGCGCATCTTTTTGACTTGCTTCGTCGCAGTCAACTTGGCTTTGTTGACTTCGGCCGGAGCCGTTCCTTTGAAAGTCCAAGCCCTTTGATTTTCATCCAGAAAGTAGAAATCGTAATTGTCTTCTTTTTCCCAAGAAGCCATTTTCACTTGAGCTTGTTGGCCAGTTCTCAGTTGCAAATCTTTTCCATTTTGTTGGACTTCCAATTGAAAGGATCCCGCGGTCTGGAAATGTTGCCTTCCTTTTTCGGTTTGCATACTCATTGGAATGCCCGCTAAAAAAATAGTTCCTACTTCGTGGAATTCCCGATATTTTGCTTCCACTTTTCCCGTGACCACCTCTCCCAGTTCGTTGATCAGAGCATTGGGAGGAATGCGAATGTGACCACCGTTGGCCAATTGATGCTCCAAGCCTTTTTCAGCATCAAAGACAAGATGCTCAAAAGAAGGATCAAGTTGGGGAATAGGCGCTTGAATAAAGGCCTCAATCTTTTGTTTTTCTGAGCAAGCCGTCAGTAAAAACAAAGTTGACAAAACGACCAGACACAGTCGTTGAGGGCAAGTACAGTTCAACATGGTATTGCTGGTTTGATTTTACGATAAAATGGTCTTTGTTTCAGACCTTAGACAGGTAAAAATGCTAGATAAGTTAGGGCGTTTAAACGTTGAAAAAAATAGAGACTATAGTCTGCATAGGCATTTTGCTCGCTGGCAAAGTAGGGACCATAAGGAAAGGCCTTGACCTTGGTGTACTGTTGGATATCATCAACGGATCGGTGGAAACCATAATTGTAAGCAGTGGCAAAAAAGCGCAACTGATCCGCTTCGTTTTCAAATGGGAGTCCATTGAAACACTCTTGGGCAACTGCGTAAAAACAAATTGCATACTCCATTTGAAAATTTAATTGTTTCATTCTACGCAGCCGCTCCTTACGGATGGAAGGACCTGCGACTGTTGGGTGAATGATCAAATCACCAAACGTTTTCAACAAAGTCGGTGAAGATAAAATATGTTGTTCCAACTGTTCGACAAAAGAAGGCTTCATTTGAAAAGGTCCGATGGAAAAATCAGCGGCAGCACTTCCTCCTTGAACATACCATTGTTCTAACAAAGTTGTTTCTACCCAATCGCTCAGCCAATGGTGCCGTAAAAGTTCAGGAGCAACGATGGCCAAACTTTCTCGTAAATGACAACGTCGTGCCTCAGGCATGGCCAACAAATTATTTCGCTGTTGATTGATGAATTGTTGAACAGTATCCCAATCTTCATCAAAGGAATATTGGGGAGAGGAGGCCATAGCGCAAAAAGCAATTACAAACAGGAATAGCAGTCGTCTCATTAGGTCAATTGGACAGTATACCTTGCAAAACTGCTTTTCAAAAAAAATATTGTCTTGCGCGTGGTGTTTTGTTTAGTTTTTTGTTCCTTCACCAATCACATCATAAATAACCATCATGCATCGTAGTGAAATCCTCAATCACCTTGGAGAAAATCGGGAGCAGTACTTCCATGCCGTCTCTCCCCCAATTATTCAATCGAGTAACTTTACCTTTGAAGGGCTCGATCACTTCCGTCAATCTTTTGAAGATGAACTCAAAAATCACATTTATACTCGAGGAAACAATCCTACCGTTGCCATTCTGAGAAAGAAATTGGCGGCTTTGGAATCGGCAGAGGATGCCCTGGTCTTCAGTAGTGGTTGTGCCGCCATTTCGGCTGCTGTCATTGGCAATGTCAAAGCTGGAGATCACATCGTATGTGTCCAATCGCCCTATTCTTGGACCTACAAATTACTGACGGAATTTCTCCAGCGATTTGGCGTCAGCCACAGCTTTGTAGATGCAAGGAACATCGAAGCCATCGAGCAAGCCATTCGCCCCAACACCACGGTCCTCTATTTAGAAAGCCCCTGTTCCATCACTTTTGCCATTCAGGATTTGAGGGCTTGTGCGGCTCTGGCCAAAAAGCACGGTTTGGTTTCCATCATTGACAATAGCTATTGTTCACCGATTTATCAGCGCCCAATTGAATTGGGCATTGACATTGTCATCCATTCGGGTTCAAAGTATTTGAACGGTCATAGTGATGTTGTCGTTGGAGTACTCTGTAGTACGGCCAAAATGGTCAATCAAATTTTTGTTTCCGAGGCAATGACTTTAGGGGCCATCGTTTCTCCTGCTGATGCTGCCCTGGTCATCCGAGGATTGAGGACGCTTGAACTGCGTTTACAAAGATGTGATGAATCGGGTAAAAAAGTAGCCCAATTTTTGGAAAAACATCCCAAGATCGAGGAGGTCATACATCCTTTCCTTCCCTCCTTCCCCCAGGTTGACCTGGCCCAACAACAAATGTCGGGTTGTGGTGGACTGTTCTCGTTTCACCTAAAAGCTACATCCATCGAAGAAGCCGAAAATTTCTTCAAACAACTTAAGCGATTCCTACTCGCTGTCTCCTGGGGAGGGCACGAATCCCTGGTACTCCCCTTTTGCGCTTTCTATAATATTCCGGGAAGAATCGATAGTAGTTTGCCTTGGAATTTGGTACGAATTTACATTGGCTTGGAAGATCCCGATTGGCTCATTGAAGACCTCAATCAAGCTCTGGAAGCGTTTTAATTTTTCAAGAAAACTTCTTTGAAACTTCCCTCTTCGATGAGGTCATCAATCACTTTAAGGATGGTGGCTTTTGAGCAATCCTTGATCAATAACATATGCTTGGCATAAAAGTAAGTTCCCGCCAAAAAGTCCCCACTCTGTTGATGTTCAACAATGAGATCAGAAATGTTTTTATAAGCGAAGAAAGAAGCAGTATAACTTACCTCACAGACTTGCTCCTCCTCTATTTCTTCAACAATGACAATCACATCGGTATTCGATCTTTGGGGTTGCTCCCGTTCTGATTGGTATTGATCAAAATGGAGGGATAAGATAACTTCTTTTATTGCAAAGCTCATAGGGTCAACGAATGGCTTGGACATTAGATCGAAAAAAAAGGGAATTGGGTTTCATCATTTTACCGTAAGTGATCCCTCAAGCTGATGAATTTATGGGGTAAAATCAATGCGCATTTGACCAAAGGAGTGATTGATCTGAGGAAAGCAGGCGTCAATGAGATGAGGACATTATGTCAAATTGATTGATTGCATTGATGTTTAAATTTTAGTAATTCGACTCAGAAAGTCTTCTCTTTTGTTGAGCGCAATCGGGACCACCGATTCATCTTTCATAACGATCTCTCCCACTTTCCTAAATTTACTGACGTACTGTAGATTGATCAAATGGGATCGATGTACGGAGATGAATTTTCGAGAGCTGGTCATCAATTTCTTGTAGATCCCAATGTTGTAGGAACTGACAATAGATTGGCCATCCTCAATAATGATGCGCGTACACTTTTGCAATCCTTCACAACGAATAATATTTTTCATGGGTACGATCTCAAAACCTTTGATTGTCGGTATCCCAATCAGTTGATCTTCTCCTTTGGTGGCTTTCTCAAGACCGTTGTGAAGAGCTTGCTGTAAAAATTTGCTGTTTTGATGCTTCCTAATTTTTTGCCTCGCGGCCTCAACGGCATTGATGAGTCGATTTTCCTGGATGGGATTGAGCAAATAGGCCACTGAATTCCAATAATCTTTCTTGATGATAAAATCTGAACTGTTGGATACGCAAATCAAGGCTTTACTCTCTCCTCCGAGATTGGCCTCATCAAAAATAGAGGAAGATACAACTTCGGGATTGATAAAAAGAAGCTGAATCTCTTTGTTTTTGAGCAAAGCGGTATACTCTTCTTTCTTGTCTAAGACCCCATTGAGTTGGAGAAAGGGGCAGTAATTTTTTAGTTTGTTTTCTAAGGAGTTGGAGTACTCATTTTGGGTGTCGATGATG
>JBCCSR010000313.1:0-6173 GCA_039199865.1 Bacteroidota bacterium | reverse complement strand
ATACACAAAGCACAGCTTTGATAATTTAGTCAAATCATTGCTTGTCTTGACCCGTAGGTGGAATGTCTGAGATCAGTTACTTGAAATAGATCAGATCATTTAGAAAATACAAATTTTATCATCAACAGGTCCAATACTAGTCGACCTGTTAAATATACCGAAGAGAATGGATATCAGTAGCCAAATTCAACAAAACACTTCACGATTAGAAGCCTTTGCGCTTAGACTGACCAAAAATCCGTATGACGCACAGGATCTTTTACAAGAAACGATTTTCCTTGCCTTGAAGAACAGCGATAAATTTCGGGGTGGTACCAATTTCAATGCATGGATTAAGACCATCATGCGCAATACTTTTATCAATAACTATCGGAAAAATAAGCGGTTGATGAATTACATTAGTCAGAAGATTTCCGCTTATTTTTCTGATAAACCTCAGGCAAAAAACGACGCGGAATCCAATATCATGGTGGAAGAACTCACCGAAATTATCGATGATTTAGATTCGAAATTCAAAGAGCCCTTCATGATGTATTATTATGGATACGCCTATGAGGAAATTGCACAAAAATTAGAATTGCCACTAGGGACTGTCAAAAGCCGAATCTTCTTTGCCCGTAAGCACATCAAGTCTGTGTACAAAAACTATTATGGCAATCCAGAAGATGGGAGAGCCTAGTCTTCCGCTCCCTGAATGAGGTGATTGCTAATTTCACTCGATCACTTCATTCTATCTTTTTGACAATTCAACCCACCGGATTTACGATCCATTTTCTTCAGCTGGAATTCCTTTCCACAATTGAATAGTATTGTAAGTGTAATCAATAAATATTGACACTTTCAAATACAAATTCATGAGATCGCTGAGTATTCTTTTCCTTTTTCTAAATTGTATTACGCTTACTACCGCACAGAGCTTTCTCGATCAATACATTGATTCGGCATTGGAAAGCAACATTAGTCTACAGCAAAAGTCACTTTCCTTTGAGCGTAGTTTAGCGGCACTCGAAGAGGCCAAGGCCATGTTTTTTCCAAAAGTTTCCTTGGAAGCACGTTTTTCTGTCGCTAGAGGAGGTCGTAACTTTGCATTCCCGGTTGGTGATTTGCTCAATCCAGTTTATGACAATCTCAATTTATTGAATAGCTTAAATCAAGCTACTGTCCCAGATTATCCAACGATTGATGCATTTCCTAAAGTAGAAAATCAGCAGGAGCCTTTCTTACGAGAGACCGATCAAGAGACGACCTTGCGTTTGACAATGCCAGTGTTTAATGCAGCCATTCTCAAAAATCGACAAATCAAGCAGGACATGGTTGGCATTGAACAAATGTCAGTAGAAGCGTACAAACGCGAATTGGTAAAAGAAGTAAAGTCAGGCTATTATAGTTACTTGAAAGCCAATCAAGCCGTGGAGTTGTTTGAACAAACCCTGCGACTGGTCAAGGAAAATCTACGAACTTCACAAAGTTTATACAAAAATCATAAGGTCACTATCGATGTCGTTTATGCCGCTGAGGCTGAGGTCAAAAACATTGAACAACAATTGGCAGAGGTGGAGAAAAATCTTCAGACGTCCCAGGCCTATTTCAATTTTTTGCTCAACCGAGACTACCAGGAAACGATCCGGAAAGAAGCAATTCAAATTGATCCCAACACGGTACTGTCAGTAGACGCAGCAAGAAACCAGGCCTTTCAGCAAAGAGAAGAACTGCGTCAGTTGGATCAGTATTACCAACTTGCTGGCCGCAAAAAAGATCTGGAAAAAAGTACCGCTTTACCACAGGTCAATCTGGTAGCGGATTATGGCATCCAAGGAACCTCCTACGCAATCGGACGAGAAGATGATTTCTTTATGGGCTCATTGGTAATGAGTTGGAATCTGTTTGATCGAACCAAGTCCAGTAGAGTCCAGCAAGCGAGCATTGATCAGCGAATGTTGATTAAGCAAAAAGAAGAAATCCACCAACAGATTGGTCTAAGCGTAGTCAATGCTTTTTATGATCTACGTGCTGCGGAAAAACAAATTGCATTTGCCGATAAGGAAGTGGAAAGTAGTCAAAAAGCCTATAAACTGGTTGCTAAAAAATTTGCTCAAGGACAAGAAAACTTAGTCGCACTGACCAATGCTCGAACCCAAAAAACCAATGCAGAACTCAAATCCATCATCGCCAAGTATGACCGAGAAATTAAAGCGGCCGCTTTAGAAAGAAACATGGCCAGTTATACCTTCAAATAATTTAAAAGAGAATTTGCCCACAAACGATGATCCATTGTGATCAATCAGATCTTAAAAAATGAACCGCATGAAAAAAATCATATTGCTCCTGATTCCACTAGTTGCCATGGCATTGATCCTTACGGCCAATCGCATGGACGAATCAAACACGGCTGTCATGGAAAAGCCGGGACGAAAAGTTTCCACCATTCAAACTTCCGAGATTCAGTATCGTCCAGTTGTTTTTGCAACGGGGAAGCTGGCCTCCAAAGAAGAGGTAAAACTAAGTTTCAAAACGGGAGGAATCATTAAAAAAATTCTAGTGAGTGAAGGCCAGTATGTCCGTAAGGGCCAACTCTTAGCAGAGCTAAACCTCGATGAAATCGATGCCAAGACCCAACAAGCACAAATGGGTGAGAAACAGGCGAGCATCGGTTTAGACAATGCAGAATTAGCCTTAAATATTGCGGAGAGAGATTACCGCAATGCCCTAGGTTTGTACCAAGACAGTGTGGCGACCTTGGAACAGTTAGAAAATGCAGAGTTACAGCTCAACAATGCCCGTAACCAACTTGAAGCTGCCAAGACCAACCTTGCTTTTAGTAAGCAAAATGTAACAGTTGCGAGTTTCAACCAAACCCATTCTCGAATTGTCGCACCAAGCAGTGGACTCATTTTGCGTAAGCTGGGAGAAGCCAATGAACTGGTGGGTCCTGGAAATCCAGTTTTTCTCTTTGGATCCAAGGATAAAGCCCAAGTGATTCGGGTGAATATCACGGATAAAGATATTGTCAACATTCGATTGGGAGATCAAGCTACTATTGAATTTGACGCTTATCCCGAAAAAAGCTTTGCAGGTACCGTCCGAGAAATTGCCAGTATGGCCGATCCTTATATTAATACCTACGAAGTAGAGGTGGAGGTCAGCAATCCTCAAAAACTACAATTGCTTTCTGGCTTTATTGGCAAAGTCCAGGTGTTTACCAGAAATGAAAGGACTTTGGTCCGCATTCCCTTTTCTGCCTTGATAAGTGCCAATAAGATGTCAGGAACTGTTTTTACCGTTGAAGAGGGCAAAGCGATAAAGAAGGAAATTTCCATTTTTAAAATAGAAAACGATGCCTTGCTGATTAGTGATGGATTGGAAGTTGGAGAAGAAGTCGTAGTGAGTGGTGGTGGATACTTAAGATCAGATGATTTGGTGGTCGTTAACGCAAATTAAACCTAGCACAAAATGAATATTCCTAAATTTTCAATAGACAATTTTCAGTTTACCATTACTGCCTTTACTTTCATGTTGGCCATGGGTTTGAGTGCCTATTTTTCCATGCCACGCTCAGAAGATCCCGTAATGGACATTCCCGCAGTGAATGTTGTCGCCATCTACCCTGGAGCTGCTCCCAAAGATATCGAAAGCCAAGTTGTTGATCCGATCGAAGAAGTGCTGAATGAGTTGGAAGATGTCAAGGAAATAGTAACGGATATTAGAGATGGTGTATCGGTCACGCAAATTGAATTCTTCTTTGGTGTTGATCCAGAAGATAAATTCGATGAAGTACAAGCACAAGTCAATGGCATTAAAGACGAACTTCCCTCAGATATTTACAAACTCGATTTCTTTAAACAATCGACCTCTACCGTGGCCATATTTCAGATGAGCTTGGTTTCCAATACTGCATCTTATGCGCGGATGAAGAAGGAAGGGGAACGCCTAAAGAAAGTCATCGAAAAGGTGACCGGAGTGCGAGAGGTTGAAATTGAGGCTTATCCCGAGCAGGAAATTCGCATTGCCCTGAATCCAGTGAAAATGACAGAGATGAATATCTCTTTAGATCAGATTGAAGGGGCCATTCAAAGCAATAATGCCAATATTCCCGGAGGGTCTATCAAATTATCGAATAAGTCTTTCAATATCAAAACCTCTGGCGCTTATTCTTCTATTGATCAGATTCAAAATACGGTTGTTGGGGTTTACCAAGGAAAACTCGTTTACCTCAAGCATCTGGCAGCAGTTTATTTCGATTATGAGGATGAAAAATACTTGGCGCGTTTTAATGGGGAACGTAGCTTGGTGCTGACGGTTCAACAGAAAAAAGGCTACAATATTTTTGATGTTGCGGATCCAATTAAAGATCGTCTGGGGAAAACGCAGTTGGCCGAGGACATGCGTTTGGAATATGTTTTTGATCAATCTCTGGACGTTGCGGATCGTATCGACGGGTTTTCCAACAACCTTCTACAGGGGATCGCCTTGGTGGGGGTGATTATTTTCCTGGCCTTGGGATTCCGATCTTCCACAACGGTGATGCTGGCCATTCCCTTTTCCATTTTGATTGGTCTGTGGGTAGTCAATTACTTTGGCTTGGGTTTACAACAAATGTCGATTGCGGGTTTGGTGGTAGCGCTCGGTTTATTGGTAGACAATTCCATTGCAATTATTGAAAACATCGAACGCTTTTTGGCTTTGGGCTATTCTAAAAAAGAAGCAGCAATTAAAGGGACGCAACAATTGGTGGCGCCAATGTTGAGCGCAACTTTGACGACGGTATTGGCATTTGTTCCCGTGATCATGATGCCCGAAACGACGGGAGAATTCATCAAAGCCTTACCCATTACAGTAATTGCCTGTTTGGCCGCTTCCTTGATTATTGCGGTGACCTTGACGCCATTTGTCGCCAGTAAACTACTCAAAGCTAAAGATAGCCAGAGTGGAAAACCAACAGCAAAAAGAGAAACTTTTACTTTCCGTTGGCTGACTCGTTTTGTCGAAGGTCCCTATCGCCGAGTGATGCGTTCAGCTTTTCGCTATCGTTGGTTGACCATTGGTTTTGCAGTAGCTTGTTTTGTTGGAGCATTGATGTTGTTTCCCTACGTGGGGGTGAGCTTTTTTCCAAAAGCAGAAAAACCACAATTTCGGATTACGATTAACTTGCCCAATGGCAGTAATCTAGATGCAACCGATAAAGTGGTCAATTACGTAGAAAGTGTTTTAGCCAAGCAAGGGCAAATCAAGTATTATGCTTCCAATATTGGTCATGGGAATCCCCGAATTTACTACAATATTAATCCTCAATCTTATGCCAGTAATCATGCGGAGGTGTTGGTCATTTTGAATGAATATAAAGTCAACGCATTCTATGCTTTACTGGACGATTTGAGAGAAGAATTTAATGCTTACCCAAACGCGCGGATTGATGTTCGAGAATTTGTACAAGGACCGCCCTCAGAGGCACCGATTGCCATTAAGATCTATGGGGATGATCTCAATAAGTTGAAAGATTACGCGGAGCAAATTGAGCGCATTGCCGAAGTCGATCCAACTACCTTCAACATTGACAACCCTTTGAGTACGGAGAGTACAGACTTGTATTTTAATATCAACAAGGATAAGGCCATGATGCTGGGCGTTCCTACGCATGTGGTAGACAAGACCATTCGTAGTTTCGTCAATGGCAGTACCATCGCTCGTTTTCGAGATGAAGACGCAGAGGAATACAACATTGTAATGCGCTATGATTTTGAGGATCGATTCAAGGCGGAAGATTTTGAAAAATTAACGGTGAGTACACAGACCAATCGTTTTGTACCGCTCAAGCATCTGGCCAATTTGGAATTCTCGGAAGCCCCCACTATGATTGCCCATCTTAATACAGATCGTATTGCTACCATTTTAGCGGATGTAAAGGATGGCTATACTTTAGACGATGCGGTAGCCGCGCTGACTAGTCAGATGGATCAGTTGGATTGGGA
The DNA here is from genome assembly GCA_039199865.1 of Bacteroidota bacterium. GTDB lineage: Bacteria > Bacteroidota > Bacteroidia > Chitinophagales > Saprospiraceae > JALZUU01. The sequence continues at coordinate 207 of JBCCSR010000313.1, read as the reverse complement.
AGAAGGCTATTACTACGAATTTAAAGGTGATTTAGAAAAGCGAGAAGAATCTTTTGGAGGTTTAGGTATGGCCTCTATTATGGCCTTGATTTTGATCTTGGGGGTTTTAATCATTCAATTCAAATCTTTTAGTCAGCCCTTGATTATCTTTTCTGCTTTACCATTGGCAACTATCGGATCTATCCTCATGTTGTACCTCATGGGCGT
>JBCCSR010000312.1:0-6175 GCA_039199865.1 Bacteroidota bacterium | reverse complement strand
TGAATGCTTTTCTTTGTTGATTTCTCCTTACCATTCTGTTGAATGGAGTGGAGAAGTAATTCAGATGGAAAATAATTAAATCTCTTTGATCAGACAAATAGACTATCGATGAACTAAGAGTCGACTGACACTGTACTATTGAAATGTATACTATCCCTAAATGACTATGAAAAGAGAACAAATGGTATTTTGTATTTCAGAAAGTGCATACGATTTACACTTGACCAAAGGAAAGGAATATAAGATCTATGCTATTGGAACAGGATCCAAAGAAGGAAAAATTAGAATTAAAGGAAAAATGGGAAGATTGGTGTGGATTCCCGAACTTTGTTTCTCACTAAAAGCTCCCCCGACCATCTCATCAATCATTTTTGAGGACGAATTGGAAAACCACCAAATGAGTTTCACTGATGTGACCATCGAATTGGACCACAATGAAAAAAGATGGCTAACATTTATCACTTTAAAACAGCTGGATAAGTCATTAAATGACCATAGAGACTATATCTCTGGAAATAAATTGATCTTATTGAGAGCAATCACAAAGGCAAACATTATCAAAATTATCGATCAACTGGATAGACAAGGTGAAATCATTGAAAACAGTACTCTTCTAATCTCATGATTCCCCACAGAGGGAGAAGGCCAACTGCCTTGACTCCACACCATCTGAAACTTCCTGTAAATCCTTTGTCATCTTTCCCTAATTCCCATGTTTTTTCAGAGAGAAAATGGTTAACTTTGTGGGAGAGAAAATACGGACCAATGATGAGAAATATTGCATCAACTTTAGTTGTTTTTTTGATTGTTTTTTGCGTTGCTTGTACCTCGACCAATCCGAATTATCAAGCAGAAACCAATACGCCTGAATTCTTACATCGTTCAATGGAGGAATTGACGCGGGTCATTGTCCATGACATCTTTTCCCCACCAGTGGCCAGTCGCAATTATGTTTATCCTTCAATTGCCGCCTATGAGGTGGCCCGGCAAATGGAGCCTCAATACAAAAGTATGGCTGGACAGCTCAACGGCTTATCGGCGATCCCAAGCCCAGATGCCAATCAAGAATACAATTTTCCATTGGCGGCAACCATGGCTTTCTTGGGCACGGCCAAGGCTTTTATCTTTTCCGAGGCCAAAATCACTGCTTTTCAGGAGCAAATGCTCAAAGAGTTTGAATCCATTCGCATGCCCAAAGCAGTTTTTCAACGTTCCGTTGACTATGGCCATCAAGTCGCCCAACACATTCTTAGCTGGGCTGACCAAGACAATTACAAACAAAGTCGCTCCTTTCCCAAGTTTACCATCACCGAGGATCCTGAACGCTGGAAGCCTACCCCTCCTGCTTACATGGAGGGCATCGAACCCCACTGGCGAGAAATCCGTCCCTTGGTATTGGATTCTGCCCAACAATTTCAACCAGAGCTCCCTACCCAATTTGATTTGAGTAAAGATGCACCTTTCTACAAAGAAGTGGTAGAGGTATACGAAGCCGTAAAAACGGCGAAAGAAGAAGAAAGGGTGATTGCCAGCTTCTGGGATTGCAATCCCTACGTCATGAACGTTACCGGACACGTGATGCATGCCTCCAAGAAAATTACTCCCGGAGGGCATTGGATGGGCATTGCCAAAATTGCTTGTCAAAAATCAGAGGCAAGTTTTGCCAGAAGTGCCGCTGCTTACCTGATGACCTCCATCGCCCTTTTTGATGGCTTTATCAGTTGTTGGGACGAGAAGTATCGCAGTAATTTGATCCGGCCGGAGACCATCATCAACGAACACATCGATCCATCCTGGGTACCGCTTTTACAAACGCCCCCCTTCCCGGAATATACCAGCGGGCACAGCGTCATTTCCAGCGCTTCCGCTGTTGCGCTGACCAGTCTTTTTGGTGATCAGTTTGCCTTTGTCGATAGTACGGAAGTAGACTACGGTTTGCCTGCCCGTTCCTTCGGGTCCTTTCTAGAAGCATCTGACGAAGCGGCCATTAGTCGCTTGTATGGAGGCATTCATTACCGGCCCGCCATCGAAAATGGAGTAACACAAGGGAAGCGTTTGGGAGCTTACATCTTGGAAAATGTAAAGACGAATTAGTATCCATCTCATAGGTGTTTTTGCTGGGCACTTGATTTTTTCTTAACGATTTACGGCTATCCATTCCCTGCAAGCCACTCTTTAAATTTTCCAGCTTTTGCTTTGCTGATCAATATTTTTTCTTGTGCCCCCAGGATCAAATTCAACAATAAGCGGCCATTAAAATAAAATTCAATATCCTTGATCGCAGATCGGTTGACTACAAATTGGCGATTGGTTCGAAAAAACAACTTGGGATCCAACTGTTTTTCGATAACATCTAAGCTCTCCTGTAATCTGAATTTTTTATTCTGATTGGTTACACATCTTGTCAATCCATGTTCCGAATGAAAGTAATGAATATCTCCTACCGCTACAGGGATCAATCTATCTTTGTAAGGAAGTAGAAAATTCTTTTTGTATGCCTTTTCACGATTCAAGTGTTGTAGTAGCTGGGCCATCCGTAGGGAAGGCAAAGTTTCATTGACAGTAGCGCCTTCTGAGAAGATACGTCTATATTTTTCTATGGCACGTCTAAGGTCTCGTTCCTTAATAGGTTTTAACAAATAGTCTACACTGTTCAATTCAAAAGCTTGAATGGCATATTGGTCATAGGCGGTGCAAAAGATAACGGGAATTTCAGTTTGTACATGTTCAAAAATCTCAAAAGAGAATCCATCGTTCAAGTGAATATCTAGTAGGATGAGATCAATATCTTGGGTGGACTTCAGAAACTCAACGGACTCCGAAACAGATCGCATCTCGCCCAAAACCAGAATGGATGGATCTATTTTCAGTAGTAGGTCATTGAGTAATCTGGACAAATGCGCTTCATCTTCTATGACAAGTACTCGCATATGTTTTATTTTTTCTATACATTCTAATCGCTGTGTTTTAAACATTTCCTCTACTGGAATTCTAAAGGATAAATATCCTGATCCTTTAGGTGATAAAAGGAATCTGAACTATGAAATGAGAAGCGGTCTTCTTAATCAGGATTTCTTGACCCGATAAATACAAATACCTCTGATTTAAATTGTGCAGCCCAAAAGAATGACTGATGGCCACTTTCCTCGGCTTAAGGTTATTCTTAATTTCAAGAGAGGTCTGTCCAGAACGAATCGATAAATTTAGAGGTTGATCTTTATTGAACTGATTGTGCTTAATTGCATTTTCAACGAGCATTTGGACTGCTTGAGGGGGGACTTTTTTACGCAGGTCCCTTTCGGTAATATCAAAATTCTGTTGAATCGAATCGCCAAACCTTTCTTTCGCTATCGATAAATAATTAGCAGCAAATTCCATTTCTTCTTTCAAGGTGACCGTATCTAATTTTTCGGTTTGCAGTATGTACCGGTAAAGGTCAGATAAATGATGGACAAATAGCTTGGCCTTTTTTTCAGATTGAACGATTAGTCCATCCAATGTCGAAAACGAATTGAATAGAAAGTGGGGATTGAGTTGTTCTTTGAGTTGCTGATAACGGGCTTCCGCAAAAGCTTTACTCAATTTTTCATTGGCGAGTTTCATTTGAAAATTTTCTTCACGAGAGTGATAAAAACGTCCAATTAAAATGGATGCCGTCATTAATGCTAGCGTTGTCGTGACCATTGCCATTACACCAAAAATACTATCTATATCCACTCCTTCTTGAATGGCAATACGCTGAAATTGCGACAAAATGAGTAAAATAATAAAGGCTTGTAGAATAATGAAAACAATCAAGTTGATCACAATCACTGGGAACAGCTTTTTTAATTCCACCTTAAATGTTGCAATCGAAATTTTATCAATCAACAAGTTTACGCTTAAAAAACTAAAACTAATGATAAAGAGTAGAATCAGTCGGCTGATATAGTTGACCGGTTTAAGGTCATAAATCCCCATCGATTCAATTCGGAGCATGGAATTGATGTGGCTGATTCCAATCAATAGCGTAAGGATCAGTGATACAGAGACGACCAGCTTTAATGAGTAGGGCCTTCTAGAGATGGATATAAACATACCACAAAAATAAACCTTCCCCAGCATTAATTTCAAATGGAATGGATGAAACGGAAGAGATCGCATTTGAAACTGCCAAAGTAGACCTTCAAATCAAATACAGTAAAAACTGTGTAGTGCCTTTAGTTGATCGTCTAAATTTCCTACTTGATCCACCATTTAAGCAGCTTCACGCAGATTTTAATGATTTGGATATGAGCATTCCATAAGTTTACACCATCATTACTTGTAAAAAGACAAGACATCTATTCCTAATAAAAAATTGAACGATGAAAAAGATTGGTTTCTCGCTGGTATTGCTTACAATCGGTTTAGCTTGTATCTGTTGTAAGCAAGAAGACAATGTTGATTTGACAACAGATCCACAAAACTTCTCAGGACTTTTTGAAGCAACCATTGTACATGATGGTATTGATAGGGAATACTTACTTTATGTTCCTGAAAGCTACACGGGGACCGAAGCGGTTCCACTAGTCTTTAGTCTCCATGGTGCAATAGGCTCAAAAGAAAAGCAGTACAATCTTAGCCGATTCAACGAAGTGGCAGACAAGGCCAACTTTATTTTGGTCACCCCAGAAGCGACTGTGCCTAATTTGGTTACTTTTTGGAATAATGATAGCGATCCCGCTCAAGCAGACGATGTTGGATTTATTGATGCCCTAATTGATGAGATCGCCAGTAAATACCAAATCTCCTTAGAGCGTATCTATGCCGCAGGTTCTTCTAATGGAGGATACATGTGTCTTCAACTCGCATGCGAATTGAGTGACCGAATTGCTGCCGTAGCAGCAGTAAAAGGCGTGATGAACGAAACACAACTCAACGATTGTATGCCGTCAAGACCTGTAGCCATCATTCAGATGCATGGTACAGAAGACAACAATGTGACTTACAGCAAGGTAGCACCCACATTAGATTTTTGGAAAGAATACAATCAGACCGATACAGTAGCAATCGAAACAGACCTACCGGACACTGACCCCAACAACGAAAATACGGTAAGACAACATCTATTTGCAAATGGAAAAAATGGAACCGTTGTAGAACATTTAGAAGTTATCGGAGGAAAACACGATTGGTTTGGAGAGCCTGGAACCAACTATGATATTGATGCGACGGAGAAAGTCTGGGCCTTTTTTGACAAATACGACATCAACGGCCTACGCTAAGCCTTTCTAATATTGGTGAGCTCAGCTGATAACAATCGTTTCTAGAATACCAACTACCAATTTAATAGATAATGAACCCTAAAAAAGGGAAACCAAAATCTCCTACTCCCTTTATAAAATGCTATAGAAATAACAATTTCAATTTACAATTATGAAAAAAATTCTGATCCAATTATTTTGTCTCTTAGTGACCTTTCATTCCCAAGCCCAATTCTGTGCAGAGGACAATCGTTTTACTGAGGCGGAATACTTCAGTGATAACCAAATAGACTCAAGCATGAACATCGTTTATGCAACGGTAGCGGGTAATCCACTTGCGATGGATTTCTATTATCCCAGTCTGGCAATAGATGATTTGCCCCAACGCCCCTTTATCTTTTTGGTCCATGGTGGTGGTTATGTCGCCGGCAATCGGAGCATCATGAGAAATACTTGCTTCGAGTTTGCCAAAAGGGGTTTCGTTACGGCTACCATTACTCATCGGTATGGCTCCCCTCCCGTTACGACTTTGGCCCCCATTTATAAGGCCGAACAAGATGCCCATGCTGCCATGAGATATGTTGTCGAAAATGCCGATACCTATCATATTGATACCGCTTGGATATTTACCGGAGGAGAAAGCTCTGGCGCCAATACGGCCCTTGCGATGGTGTATACGGACCAAGAGGATTACGACAATTTGAATCCTTCCATATCGGCTACTTATGGTGGCTTGTACACCTCCGGTAACACTCTAATCAATACCTACTCGATCAAAGGCGTCTATAACAATTGGGGTTCAGTCATTGCTCCATCTTTTGACTCTTTAAGGAGTGTATCTATCATTTCCTTCCATGGTGAACAAGACCCAATTATAAACATAGATTTAAATACCATGACCTTTCGAGGCGGGTCCCGGTGGATATATCAGGCTACAACCAACTTTGGGC
>JBCCSR010000311.1:0-6185 GCA_039199865.1 Bacteroidota bacterium | reverse complement strand
GGAAAGTAAAGAATACCTGGGCAAATAGTCATTGCTTGATGATTCCCGAAAAAGTAGCTCAATATTTCGTTTTGGTTTCTGACTTGACCGATAATCTTTACAAAAATTACCTCAACAGCTCATTCAGAAGAATTGCCGACAACTACATTTGCTATTCGTCGGAAAAGATGAATCGCTTTGATGTAGTTATTTCAAAAGAAAATCACATTTCCGAAATCATCAAGTTGCAAGAATTTGACTTTACAAAAGATCATAACATTTCGAAATACTCTCTTGAAAGAGAATTTCCAATTGCAGAGCAAAATCGTTTTGCTACCCTCACAGGCATTAAAGGCTTTTTCAAGTCTGTACTATTTACAGATGAGCAAAATAAAAAATATATGCTCGACACCGGAGGTGGGGAGGTAACTAAGCAATTGGCTGTTTCTGACTGTTGGAAGCATACCTATCTGCCCTTACCAGAACAGGTTAGTTTAAATGGTCAAAAGTCCGTTCTTTTTTCCTTGGAGAGAGAACCCAGTTCTTCTCTTCTTTCTTACTCGTGGCGATTGCGTGATCATCAGGCATTGGATTTGACCGGAGGCTTTGTTAGTGAAATAATCAAGTGATATGATGCCCGTTGATATTTATCGAAGTATGTATGAAATTGAAAAATCCATTTTCAAAGAGTTTGCAGTCGAGCCACCTGCTAATATTCATACCTTATCATTTAATCTAAATGAACCACTATTATCACTGGCAAAGATTTATGTCTCTGACATTATTTCTTTCCAAATATCCAACTGTGATCAATTGGCCAATTTACTATTCCCTCACAAAATCATTATTGAGGACAATACCCTTGGAAAGAGCAATACATTTGACTTTTTTTTCAATAATCAAATCAACGAACATTTACTGGATCTACCTCGATACATTGGAGAAAAACAAGAGATAGAAAAAAGGTTGATGCGCTTTAGAGAGGAATTATTCCATCAGAACTTGTTCGATGAAAGTTGCGAAATAGTTGACCCTTCCATCGAAGAACTAGATACGAAGTCCACAGGAAATGGCCAGATCAACCGGACGTTTCATTACAACTCGGAACAAGCGTATAAACGAAATAAATTGCGATTGGATGATCTCGCTACCAATTATACCATAAGTGTTAGCGCCAAGATTACCGATAGAGATGGCATCGCTATCAATGATGCACGTGCAAAGGAGTGTTATGGATGGTTGTTGGAGAAACTATTTGTTTTTGCCCTCCATACCAAGAGGAGTGAGATCTTGTTGAACAAGCTGAAGAAACAAGCCTTGAAATCAACTATTGCGGTGATAATGGCTCGCAACATGAGCCATACAGATGGTTCCCATCAAATGATTAATTTTGGTAATTATGTTTGCAATCTAGATATCGTACAGCTACCCGATTTCAAAAAAAGCTTTGAACGCTACAACAATCACTTGAGAAATGTCATGGAACTGGTTGCTGATGTCAGTGGAGGGATTGGCAGTCAGTCATTATTTTCTGTTGATTTTTGTCAATTCTTAGAAGACCTTCAAATTAACTATTTTTCGAGCTTTCTCAAAAAGGGAAAACGAAATATTTTGAGATCCAACTTTTTGGGAAGTGGACTTAACGACGGTAAAGCCCATAGCATTCTTACTTTAAGTAACAAGCTGACTAATCATTTAAAAATTGCCTTTCCCGGAGGAGAAAATGGAGCAACGGCTTTTCTCATTATTTTAAAGAATATATTTAGAAATCTATACAAACACTCAAAGCCAAAGTTTAAAGAAATTTACCAGGACAACGTCCTAAAAAGACAGGCCTACTTTAATCTTGAACTTGATTTAGATGACGACCTGGATAAAGACTACTACTCTATTCGGGTAGTTGAAAAAACAAACAGCTACACTGCCGAAGAAGCCAATAGCGTCTTGCAGTGTATGGGGCGTCATTTCGACGAGCGAATCATCGGTAGTTACAACCAAATTAAATACGACGGTTGGGGCTTACTGGAAATGAAGATATGTGCAGCCTATCTGATCGGTGCCTCCTTGCACGAAATAGAATTTATTGAACCGAAAAATAAATTCTACGTACTCAATCGCCGTAAAATACCCTCCGACTGGATTACTGTGCACAAAACTCCAGACCCAAGCAGGAATGGTAAGTATCAACTCATTCATCGGTTTTATATCTTACGAGAGAAATTTTGTACAATCTGGATCAAACAAGAAGATCTACCGATCTGGCGAAAGCATCAACACTATCTGAACAGGAATGGACTTTTTTTTAAAGTGAGAGGAAAAGATACGCTCCAACTGAATACCCATTCCAAATTTGTCATACTAGGAATCGATCGTCATACGCCTAAACACCTCAATTTAAGGAATGTCAATGTACATTGTACCAATCAACTATTCAATTTTATTCAGTGCAAGTCTGTAAAGAAGATAAAGCATTGGATTTACAAGACTTGGCTCAATAAATTCCTTCAGAGTATTCCATATGAATTAAGGATTGAGCAATGGATGAATGTTGACAAAGGGAGTAGAATTGATGATCAAAAAAGAATGGTGATATTTGATAACCACAACCACCACTTCAAAGAAAAAATTGAAACCTTATCGTCGAAAGAAGTACTGTTTTACTACAAAAAAATTGGTTACTATGAACAATTGAATGCATCTATTGCCAATCAAAAAATTGCTGAGACAAAGGTAGGCGATGATGTCTTTCACTGGGAGCTTCTAGAAGCCATCAATACCAGAATAGCTATTTTTGATGAGAGAATACAAGATTTTTTATGCTCAAAGAAAAAATCTTTTGGTGCAACTACATCTATCTCTTTAGCGGATCTTTATGCGTTAAAAAATATTTTCATCCCTACTGAAAATATATATTCAGACGTAGACAGTAATCAATACCTTGACCTAGATCAGTTTTTTTATCCAAGAGATAATACATCTTCAGGGCAGGACTTATCACTGGCCACCATACACGATTTGATTGCTTACCTCAATTATTACTTTGACATTCAACATTGTCATTATATTATTGTCCATTTCTCTGGATTTGAGGCCCTGGTGAATAGAAGTCAGTCTCTCATTCGTCAATTGCGCACGGCATACTCACCAGAGGCTAATGCACTAAACCTAGCCTATCAATTTGTGCTATCAGAATGTGATATTGATCATGCCGAGAGGTACTTGGTTTTTACCTCTGGAAAAGGAATTCCCACAACCCTACCAGAAGAATGCTTTTTTATTGCTTACAACAATATTGAAATGGTCCTCAAAAAAAAGACTAAGTCTGACTTGGTAAAAATGCTTACAAGCATCCGACTAACCCATACTAAGATGTAATCATGAAAAAATATAAGATTGGATTTTTAATTTTTACTAGTGCTGAAAAAATAAATAGTAAGAGCATTGATATTGATCCCAGTAAGAAACATATGATCAGGGCAGGGCTTCGTATCAATGGTCAAGAAGAAAGTAGTTTTAATATAGATGAAAATACGGATCTATTTTTTGAGCGAGACGGTGAGTCCTTTGAAACCATTCAGCAAATTATAACAATTTATCAAGAAGAGTATCACTTGTACGTCGTCCTCCACCGAACAAAACAAAATATTTACTATAACAACCTAAAGAGCATTTTCCCTACGATTGCTTTTATTCTACAATCCCACCATCAGGGCAGCTTCTACAGTGATGCATTACCTGCTTTGCTAAACCAGAACCCTACCGCCGTATCAGCCGCACTTGCTTACTTTCCCCGTCCCAATCATTTTCAACAAGATTTATTTACTCAAATACATGCTGGGCGTTATCCAGTAGATAGACCTGATCATATTTCCGATGAGAGTTGGTACATTATAGAGCAACTCAAAAACATCCCTCGAAAAGAATCTCTCCTAAAAAAGTCTACGCTTCATTTACTAAAAGCACTAAGGAAGGAATTGGGCCTTTAGGGCATCAAATTACTCACCCCTCCTAACTCTTTTAAGTTTTATAGTCAAACAAACATTATTACCCACAAATCTGTAAACGATGAGCGCAATGACAATTGATTTATCAAAACGATTCTTGTACCGCCCCTCCGTTGGCATTACAACAATGTGCAACTGGCAATCACGATTGGGCGGTCTCTTTTGTAATTGCTAACTGGAGCAGACCTGACCAAAACTTAAAGGAAAGCAGCCAGACTACACGATTTCATTTTTCCTCTGTACAAAGTTGCATCCATTATTTATTCACCAAGCGATACTTTCTCCTTCTAGTTGCGAGCTAGCCGGAGCTTGGGAGAGGATTGCCCAAAACTTTCTATCATGAAAAAAAATGTAAAAAAAGACCTCAGTCAAAATCTCGAAAAAGTCACCCTCGAAATTACTATGCTACGAGATCCCGATAGTGGCGACTCCTACATTGTCATTGAAGACTTCATTGATGCACTTCACGCTCAGTAGAGCCCCATTTCAGAGGAGTCGATTAGGACTCCTCTATTTTACTTTGCAACCACTGGATAGCAATGATGGGTTGTTTTTGATTGATGATATGGTCTAGTTCCAATCTGACTTGTTCGTTGCCTTGCCCTTTCAAATGGGCATCTACTAGCTTTTTTAAGATGGCTAAAAAATTCAGGTAGGCCCTTTTTTTGGTCTCGCTGGATTTGGCCGTTCGATACAAATTTCTTTTGAATGCCTCCAGCTGATAGAATACAACTTTATAAGAATTTTCTCCAGATAGGAGTAGTTCAAAGTGGGATCGTATCAACAGCGTCCTGGCCCTCAAGGTGTAAGATTGATTGATAAACTTGACCACTTGCAATAGCTCGATCACATCTGAAAACTTACCTTGGTGAAACAAAAAATAAGCTTTACCCAAAGTTACAGCATTGTCTTTAACATCGTCCAGTAAGAAGTGCTGATATTTGTTAATGAATTGCTCTACCCAAGAAAATTCACTGAGGGCTGAACCGACTACAATGATAGTGGTGTAGGTAATTTCGGGAATAGCTTGGTTGATCAAGATTAAATTTTGCTCCAAACCAAATTTAAAGAGCTGAAAGATCTGCTTTGTAAATCTGCTATCCAACTGGCTATTCATTTTGATGTAAGCCAAATTGATGAGATGACGAAAGATATTTTTCTGTTCTATTTTTAAAAGGAGAGATTGGCTTTGCTTAAATTCTTGGATCAGCTTTTTAAACTCTTTCAACTCAAAAAAGGGATGCTCGTGAAAATGCAAGATGGATTGATACAGCGGGATCAAGGGGGTTTCGAGTTGAGCATGCTCGCCTATTGCCTGTTTGATCTCGTCAAGTAATAATATTTGAGGACGCTCATTCAATATTGCTTTACGGGCATAGAGCTCACAGGAATACCAAAGTTTGGAAGCTACAAAAAAACGATCGAGATAAGACATCAACTCATGAATGCTTTCATTGGACTTTGGGAAGTTAAAATTAGGAAGATGAAAATACTGCTCGTGATACAAAAGAAGCATATCTCGGTAGTAGTGAAGATCCCGATTACTTTTGGCTTCCATCTTTTCTTTGAACTGGTTCAACTCATTGAAGGAGTAAGGAGCCAAATTTTTTTTGCCCAGTGCTTGGAAAAGTAAGCGGTTTTGTTCCGCGTCTTTACTTTTCAATTCTTGAAAAATCAAAAACTGTTTGGCCAATTTTGTGAGTTCAGACATTAGTCGACTTAGCTGCCCCTGTTGATTTTTCTCTGCTCCAAATGCTACTTTGTGTAGTTTTTTCCGATCGAGTGCTACATCGTCAAAATCAGGATAAAAATTGACGATGTGATTGAGCAGCTGAGTCAGTTGATCTTTCCGATTGAAAAAAGGAGAGGCAGTAAAGGCCGTGAAACTTTTAATCTCTCTACGATTGAATGTTCGCAGTATGGTGTATAATTTGATACCAAGCATAATTTGCTATCGTGTGTCTCTTTGTAAAGATTTGACAATGAGTTCTTTAAGATGATTGGAAAGGGCGTTTTAGTATGGTAAAGGCATTATAAAGATAAGAAATTGTCATTGATTTTGTTCTGCCTTAACCTTTATTTTTATAATGATTTTCGATTATAGTCATCATAAATTAGTCGCACCAGCTCGCTTTAACTATCGGCAGTTCGTGCCAACAGGTAGTATAGCGGAAACTTACTTTCTCCCTTTTGATTTCAGGC
>JBCCSR010000310.1:0-6216 GCA_039199865.1 Bacteroidota bacterium | reverse complement strand
TGGTAATTAAGACTTTGGGGTTGAGGCTATTGTTTAGCCGGGTTTGTAATAAAAGACATGGCCAAAACTAAGTGGATGCATCCAAAGCCAAAACAATTATCGAAATACCTCGAGAGAATATCGACAAAAGTATTTTTTATTCGGTTTACGAAACCTTTTGCCCGCAAAGTGTTTCTATATAAGTGGAAAATGAAGAAGGAGAGCTGAAATATACAATACGAAGAAAGCATTCTGTAATGCTCAATCGTTCTTTAAGAGCCCCATATCCTGGATGGCCAACGGAAAAGGGCATTCCAGAAAATGGAATAAAATGAATCAAGAGGCCAAAAAGTTATTCGTTAAACTACTATATTTGTAAAGAATGGATGATAATGCTATGTTTTCAATCCAGTTATAAATACCAAATTACAACCAACCATTAAAATTATGAATGTAGCAACAATTGACAACCTAGAGCTCATCAGGCAAAGTGCTAAAGATTTTGCAGAACAGCTCATTCGCCCCCATGTCATGGAATGGGACGAGGCGCAACATTTCCCTATTGATTTGATGCACCAACTAGGAGAACAGGGTTTTTTAGGCGTTTTGGTTCCTGAACAATATGGTGGTAGTGGATTAGGCTATCGAGAATATGTAACCGTTATCGAAGAAATCGCCAAAGTCTGTGGATCTATCGGCCTATCTCTGGCGGCACACAATTCTCTTTGTACCAATCATATTTTGTGCTTTGGCAATGAGGAGCAAAAGCAAAAATACCTTCCCAAACTGGCAAGTGGTCAATGGATTGGTGCTTGGGGACTTACCGAGCCCAATACCGGTAGCGATGCTGGACGTATGAAATGCGTTGCAATAGAAGATGGCGATCACTACGTAATCAATGGCACCAAAAACTTCATTACCCACGGAAAATCAGGCCACGTTGCCGTATTGATTGCCCGAACTGGCGAGTTGCTGGATAGCCACGGCATGACTGCTTTTATTATTGAAAGAGGTACACCAGGTTTTAATGCCGGAAAAAAAGAAAATAAACTGGGGATGCGGGCTTCCGAAACTGCGGAAATGGTCTTTGACAATTGTAGAATTCCCAAAAGCCAGGTCTTAGGAGAAGTAGGAGAAGGCTTCATTCAATCTATGAAAATTCTGGACGGTGGTCGAATCTCTATTGCTGCCCTAGCAATGGGAATTGCCAAAGGAGCTTATGAGGCTTCCGTTCAATACGCGAAAGAACGCAATCAGTTTGGTCGTTCCATTGCCAAATTTCAAGCCATCAGTTTCAAGCTAGCCGATATGGCCACCAAAATCAAGGCAGCAGAGTTGTTGATCCGCGAAGCCTCCGATTTGAAAAATGCCAATAAGCGGGTGACCAAGGAATCAGCCATGGCCAAATATTATGCTTCCGAAATTTCAGTCGAAGTCGCTACAGATGCGGTACAAATTTTTGGCGGTTATGGCTATGTCAAAGACTTTCCAGTGGAAAAATTCTATCGTGATTCCAAACTCTGTACCATTGGAGAAGGGACTTCCGAAATCCAAAAACTGGTCATTTCCAGACAGCTTTTAAAAGAGTAGCCCCTTGCTCAAAGAATAACTTCCCAAATCAACCATAAAAGGGAAGTTATTCTTTCTCCTCTCCTAGCGTTTAAACTGTGATCTGACATCATCTTACTCACGCTCCTTCTTCTCCCGAAAAGATAAGTACGCCTTCTTTTCCCGTTCAAATACTGTAACAATCCCCACACTTTTCACTTTAATATTCATAGTGGCTTTCAAAAAAGCAATTAGAAAAGAGAATATCCATCCCTGTATGGTAGTAGGGATCCTAGAATTCAACTCCATCGAAACTGCGACAACCGTCCATCAAGGGACGTACGAATAGCAATGGAAAGGTCCAATCGTCAAGAGCTTCAAATAAACAACCCGGCCTCTTGGAGAGTGTAGAGGCCGGGTTGTACTGGTTTCACCGAATGAGCATTCGGGTCTGTCATCGATTAAAATGCACCTATCGAAAGGAGTTGGTCTCAATCGGTTTTTCCTAGAGTGCTTTGCTAACCAATCGATTGCAGCAAATGCCGATTAAAAAGGAAAGGCAAAGTCCCATCATCACACCAATGGCTAAATTACCGATCATGTAAGTAAATAACATTCCGAGCCCCACACCTACGCTCATCCACGTTCGAAAAGAAGAACCGTACTGATTTTGTTGATCTTTCATATCGATTTTTTTGAAGGGTAAAACAATAATTGAGCAATGATTAGAAGTTGCCCAATTGTTCTACCAATCTCAGCTTTTTTCTATTTAGGAGGAGAAAAAAACGACCAAAGAAAGGATCAAATGAAAAAGGTGCTTATCCTCTCTTTAGAATAAGCACCTCTTGCTCGATTGAGCGAATGGACTACAATATTTTCTTGGCAATGTTTTCGGGAATCGCATCTTTATGGACCATGATCGAAACCGTTTTGAATAAAAAATAGGCTTTTGACATATGTAAGAAGCCCTTATATTCGCTGATTTCTCCCCAAGAATTTTTTACCAAATAGTATTTATTGCCATTTTTATCTTTGGAGATGCCCACCAAGTGCATCAAATGATCGTCGGTAGTAGCGAAGCTCTCAAATTTTTCTTGACGCATCTTCTGATCAATCGCCAATTCTTTCCCTGGTTGCTCAAACAAATCTTCGCGATTTGTATCTTCGGGAACGATTGCAATTCCATTTTTTGAGGAAAAGCCCTTTTCACTCACATCTCCATCCCAGGCAACGGAGTATCCGTTTTGCAGGGCCTGATCAACAATCATTTCCAATTCTTCTAATGGGACATTGTAAAAGCTACCATTGGAATAATTGTCGGGAATTTCGAGGATAAATTTTTGGTAAAATGGATGATGGGCAAAGGAAGTAATATTGATGTAATCCGCCACATTGATGGACAATTTTTTGGCTAGGCTTTTCGCATCATGATCTTCTCCTTGATAAGTAAAACGCTCAGGCGGGGCCCCCAAGTAAGTATCCAAAACTGCGTTAAAGGCCGTTTTCCATTTCTTACTCAAGCGTTTTTGCTTGAGCAAACCATCCAACATCCCCTTCAATACGGCCTCCATTTCCTGGTGATCATGTCTTTTTGCTCCGTCTTCTTTTCCAGAATACTTTTCTTCGGGCACCACTCCATGCTTGGCCGCAATCGCCATCAAATCATGCGCCAAACTTCCCTGAGAAAAGTTGGCTTTCCCTTGACGAAGTACGTAATTGCGGGCTTTGTCTTTGTAGATGTTGCGGACCACAAACATTTCTGAAAGGTTGTGCTCGCCCTTGCCTTGACGCATCAATTCCGACTCCATAAAGGAAGCAGTGGCAAAACTCCAGCAAGTTCCCGTCCTTCCTTGGCTTTTAACGGGCGTGCAAGACACCTTTTTTTCAACCGTAAAGCCATAATCTTGTTTGGGGGATTGGGCGACAACAAAAACGGTCAGGTTGAGGAGAAAAAGAACAATGATACCATTTCTAATCATGATGTTATGTATTTGTAATTTTAGCAAATGATCGGTTTCGTCTCCCTTCAGTTCAGGAAAGTCCAGCAGTTTGAAAATAGTTGACACCCCTGCAAATGAACAGGAAGCGAGAGGTTGAATCTAGTTGGAGTGGTAATGAATGGGCAATTGTCTGAACGAGGCGAACCATCGCTTTT
The DNA here is from genome assembly GCA_039199865.1 of Bacteroidota bacterium. Lineage (GTDB taxonomy): Bacteria > Bacteroidota > Bacteroidia > Chitinophagales > Saprospiraceae > JALZUU01. The sequence continues at coordinate 2,534 of JBCCSR010000310.1, read as the reverse complement.
TTAGCGATTACAATGTAAAATCATTTTGGGAGTTATACCAGTATTTTACGTTTCTTTTTTAATTTTTCCCTTTTGGAGATAAAGCCAGTTGAAACCAATTACTGTTGTCAAATAAAGGACAACACCAAAGAGAGTCAGAAAAATACGAAACAACTTGGTATTGATTTTAATGCCCAACAAGGCAAAGAATCGCCGCAATACAAAAGGGGCAATCAAGAGTGCCGCAAGAAAAATCAGCGCCGCCGTAATCATAGAAGTTGTTTCTTCGACTCCTCCCCTTTCTAAAGCAGAATAAGCCAAAAACAGTAAGGCACCAGTTCCCAACAAGAAAGTCCACTTGAGTAATTTCCTCACGTGAGGATAAAATCTGAGGTATTTGTTGAATGTTTGTTGAGAAACGGTGAGTTGCTCCACCATCCTACTCGATGGAGATTCATGCCCCATTTCCTTGGCTACTGATAAAAAATTCCACTTTCCTTTTTGTTCCTGAGTTTGCCGAAAAATCTGATCAAAATTGATCTGTGGCTGGTATTTTGTCATTTGGTAGCCACTGTACATCAAAGCATAGGCCTCTCGGTCATTGAAGGTATCTAAATCCGTTCGAACACTAGCCAGCAACCTTTGAATCTTCTTATTGATTTTATAGCTCGTAATGGGATTGACTTCATCTCCCTCATCGTAGTACTCCTTCATTCCGTGCCAGCCGACGGGTTTTTCTTTTAATTCCTTGCGCAGATGGACAAACATCATTCCCTTAATCAAACCAGAGCCCAAACGAGATTTTAGATCTAAATACTGACATTCCCGAATCCGTTCCATCATAATATTATTGCTCCGGGTCAAAATACTGAGCATCGTTCCCAGGCGCTGGTTTTCCATACTGAGTTGACCACTAGCATCGCTTACCAGAAATACCTGACAATCTTGAGCCAGCAAGCCCACTATCCCTTGATTGTCGTGAACACCACCGTCTACCAGCTGTACTTTGATGTCTTTTTTGTACAAATTATCCATCACTAGGGGTTCGATCACGCCGGGTACTCCCGATGAAGCAGCGACAGCACTTCCTAGCTGAATATTTTTAAACTGCCCGGGAGCTTCATCATAATACATCCTTCTCAGTCGAGACTTGGCATCTACCTCATCGATAATGCTACCCGGAGCCTCTCCCATCCAAGAGGCAGTAAATTGCCAGTTGTGTCCGGTATTCAAGGGCGTGGCATTGATCAGGAGGCTGGAAATTTTATTTTGCCGTTTCCAGTTGTCTCTTTTAAAATTAAAGTTGGACTGACCTTTGGGCTGGATGAGTAAATCCTTCATTTTTAGTGATTTAAGGCTCTCCTCCAACAGCGGTTCATATAAATATTGCTCGTACAAATCTGCCAGTCGTTTGGAAGTCGTGTAGCGGTCGGCAAAGATCAATTGGAACACCGCACTGAAACTTCCAAAGATGCGATTGCGCAAATTGTTTTGAATGCCCGCCAAAAACTTTTCCTCTACCCGCTTCACCAAATCGATGTAATGCTGCTGAGTAATTTCATTGTCTTCAAACGACTCCAATAGCTTTTTGAGTTCTAAATAATAATAGGCGCCAATAATCGAGCCTCCCGAGACACAAGATAAAACTTCGATGTGCCGCAATATCCCCAGCTCCGCCAAACGTGCCAACACGCCAATGTGAAAAAGAGAGGCCCGAAAACCACCTCCCGAAAGCGCCAAACCGACCCGACCAATAAAAATGGCTTCGATGGCGGCATCCTTGTCCAGTAAGGCCCGCAAGGCCTCTTTTGCTTTCGTTTCGATCTCTTTGGATTGATCCCCGTGTACATCAATATGAATTTGGGTGAGACTGGCCAATTGTCGGGCAAAAGTTTCATACTCCCAGCTGTTGGCTCCTTTGATTTCTTTGGCCTGGGTGAGGTACCGGGCGGCCTCATCGAATTGGTGCAAACCGAAATAAGCTTCGGCCATAGTGGCATTCAACCAGTAGAGCTTGGTTTCCAGAAAGGATGCCGACGGATCCTTTGCCAAGGCCTTTTCGGTCAACTCGATAATCTTGGGAAGAAAGTGTACGATCTGTTTTCTGATTTGATCAGATTCCGCTAGTTTTGCTCTCGCCGATCGTTCTAACTCATCATCATGATGGCTCTTCACTTCCTGAAGATCTTGATAAGCCAATAAATCGGTTACGTAAATAGTGTTGATGGCATTGAAACCGTTATCGTCTACATTGCGATCCTGCCGGAGGACGTCGATCTCAATCCCTTCTTTTTTTTGCTTTTCTTTCAATTCAATCCAGCTCTGATAAGCTCGGAGATAGTAAGCCCGAGAGCTACGAAGATTGCGAATTTGATTGTCGTGAATCCACTTTTTTTTATGAATAGACCCCAAGAGGCCCAAAGTTTCCAGGTGAGTGGTCGATTGCAAGGGTTTTTGGGGATGCCATGTTCTTTCCAAACGTTCCAGCACTTTGATGGCTTTATCGAAGCGCGTATCTGCCGGTTCGTCCTGATTTTTGTAGATACACAATGCCA
>JBCCSR010000309.1:0-6231 GCA_039199865.1 Bacteroidota bacterium | reverse complement strand
CGTATTTGGCCAAGCGTTTGCTCCACTCCATGTCTTTGACCAAGACATAACCTTCGTAGGCGGCTTTGTAGCCAAACAGCTGATCTTCGTAAGTTTCGATGGGACCAATGACGACATCGAGTTTATTACTTTTCATATCCAACCAGGCAAAATCACTGGCTTGATATTCATCATCCAACAAGGCTTTAGAGCGGAGGCGCAGGTAATTTTTCAAATTAGGATATTCGGCTAAGTCCGCTGCCTGATCCAGCAACTGAGCAGCTTTGGTAAGCTGTGCTTTAAACTGTTGGTGATAAGGTACGCTGATGAGGTTGCCATTGTTATCTCTACGTAAAAAGGTGTAGAGGCTTTCTTTATCCTTTAAATCCGCTTTTTCAAATTCGTCCTTGGTCATATTTTGCGGATAGTAATTGGCGCCATCTGGCTTTTTACCGACTCCTTTGACAAAAGGCTCATTGCCATTTAACCGATCCCAGGGGCCATAGTTGATGTCGATAAATTTTTTGAGTTCGGGAGAACCTTGTGCATCTTTGAGTACAGCAAACTGTTCGCCATAAGCTTGATACAGAAACAACTCGTTCATAAGATCTGCGGCTTCGATTAAAATGGGAATCATTTGTTTTTCCTTATCGGTCAATGCCGATAAATCGGTGGTTAGTTTTACTGGAACATATTTTTTGAGTCCTTCTGTTGCTGGATCAGAACCCCTTGGAGCGACTGCTTCAGCAGAGGAATGGGCCGTTTCGGTCGATGAATCGTTGCAAGCATAAACTAAGGATAGGCAAAACATCAAAATGAAAAAACGATTTTTTGATTGCATGTTTTTAGAGTATTTGTTCCGTAAATGTTTGTTTTGGGGTAAGTTAGTAAAATTTTAGCCAAATTTGGTGACTCCCCCTGCTGGGGATCGGGTGGAGAGACTTATATTAGACGACAAGCGATTAATGTCTCTGATCCTCAACCAAACACGAAAATGAAAACCTCGAAATGAAAACCTTAAAATGAAAGAAGTATGAAAAGAATTTTACTTTTAATCCTATTGTTTGCTTTAATTCGTCCGGTAGATGGACAAAACCATTCCAATGTATCTTTGAAGGATCACTTGATTTCATTGAATTGTCATTGGCAGGATCAAGATTTAAAAGTTCCCCCTTCTGATGCTTTTTCGTCCAGTGAAAAAGCCTTGATTCAGATGCATCTCTCCTTGGTCGAAAAAAAGTTGAGGGCCAAGAAAACAGACCACTTGACTCTGGCACAACAAAACAATCGGGAACAGTGTTTGGACCATCTCCATCAATACTGGAACAGAGGGAGATTTCCCATCAATCTTTATCATCCCGAGCGAACCCCTTATTTTATCGATGACTTTGGAACTGCTTGTGCAGTAGGGCATCTGTTGCTTTCTACCAATAATGATGAGATGGTTGATAGAATTAAGAAAGACAACAATTACGCTTATATCAAAGATTTGGACCGTCAGTATCCAGAGTTGGGACAATGGGCCCAAACAAATGGCTTTGAAGTAGAGGAGCTGGCCTGGATACAGCCCTGTTACTGCTTTGATCCAATTCCACTTGGTTCGGTCACCCATGTCAGTTGCTACGGAGGATATGATGGTCAATTTAATCCTGCTATTGATCCTTCCTGGACTGCCCCTTTTGAAATCTATCACTATTATTGGTCTGCAACCTTATCCGAGTGGGATTTATTGGGCTGTGGGGGATGTGATTTAGTGGCAGGAGACTACAAAGGGGAGGTGATTGATGGAGATGGATTGGTTCACGAATCCTTTGTGACCATTTTACAACCCGATTCTTTATACGCTACGATTTCAACTACCAATGACGACGGAAATTGTAATGGTGTGGCGTCTATTGATGTTTTTGGAGGGAACGGTTTTGCCACGATTCAATGGGAATCCACGACTGACGAGGGCTCTTCTTACGTCGAAAATTTATGTGCGGGAACTTATCCTTTAACCATCACCGACGGAGGAGATTGTTTTTACACCTTTTACGATACGGTACAAATCCAATTGGCGACCTCGACCGAAAACGAGCTCACTCCACAGCTGAAGGTTTTTCCCAATCCTACCGCGGATCGATTCTTTGTTCAATTCGAAGAGGAGCAGGCAATGGAGGCCCAACTGACTATTTTTAATTTGAGTGGTGCGGAGCTAGTCAGTGAAACCACTTTTACCCAGCAGTTGGAAGTGGACCTTAGTCATTTTGATGCAGGGATTTATCTGGTTGCTATTGAACGTGGAGACCAGCGGAGGGTAGAAAAGATAATCAAAAATAATTGATGACCATTTGATACCTTTTTGTTCCAAAGTATTGTTCGATTCCAAAAATTGGGTACTCAAGCTATGCCTCAATTTTTGGCAGAAAGTCCACCGAAGGCCATCTGGGAAGGTTGTTTTTTATTTTTAAAATAATGAACTTGACCCCAAAAACTAGAAGCATTGGAGAAAAACTATCTTTTCAAATCCGAGCGATTGGGTTTCCGCAATTGGCGCCAAACGGACCTATCGGAGTTTGCGGCCCTAAATGCAGATCCGGACGTGATGGAACATTTTCCCAAGCCATTGACCAGAGAAGAGACGCTGGCTTTCATTGAACGCTTGCAAAAACATTACGATCAGAATGGCTATAACTATTTTGCTACTGAGGTCTTGGCCACTGGAGAACTGATTGGCTTCATCGGCCTAGCTTATCAAAGCTACGAAACCGTTTTTACGCCCGCGACGGACATTGGTTGGCGACTGAAAAAATCGGCATGGGGAAAAGGTTACGCCACGGAGGGGGCACGAAGATGTCTGGCCCACGCCTTTCAGGATTTGCACCTAGACAAAGTGGTAGCTACCTGCACCTTCGAAAATACGAAATCTGAAAACGTTATGAAAAAGATTGGTATGATCAGGAAAGGAACTTTTCTACATCCCAAACTGAAGGACTATCCTGAATACGAAAAGTGCATCTGGTATGAGATACAAAACAACTCGTAAATCAATTGACACAAAATGGAAAAACATACCACTTTATCCGATGAGGTATTTGAACAACAATTTCGTAGTTGTGAACTGGAGCCTTCGATGTTTAGTCATGAAGCCCATTTGCGCTTAGCCTGGATTCACATTCATAAATACGGAGAAGTGCAAGCTCAGCTCAATATTCAAAAGCAAATACAGCAATTTGTTGCCCCGCTAGGGGCTACGGATAAATACCACCAAACGCTCACCGTTGCTGCGGTTCACGCCGTGAGTCATTTCATGAGAAAAACAGATTTGGACAATTTTTCGGATTTTATCCATACCTATCCACAGTTGAAAGCCAATTTTAGAGCCCTGATTGGCAGTCATTACAGTTTTGATGTTTTTAAATCTGAGCAAGCTAGAACAACATTTGTTGCCCCAGATTTGATGCCTTTTTCCTAAAGGAATTCCCCAGATCTTTGAATCCCCATCCCTATTTGTAAGTAAAAGAAAAGTCCGTAAATGAATCGTTTAGCTTTCCTGATATTACTATTGTTTTCCGCGACATCTTGTCAGGGACAAGAACAGGGAAAACCTTTGCATGGTGAGGCACAACAACTGTTGAAACGAGAAAAACAGCATGCGGATCGAGCAAAATCTAGCCAGCAATCCTCCCGGATAAAAGTGATTTCCGACCTGGAGGAGGTCGAACGATTGAGAAAGTATATTTCGGAACAAAAGAAAGCGCAACAATCAAGGCAAAGGGCAGAGTTACAAAACAAAACGATTGCTCAGAGGTATAAAGCAGGAGATCAATCCCTGGTTCCTCAGCTGATTCAAATGCTGCAAGGGAAAGATCCAAAGGCGAGGGCGAAGGTCTACCGGGATTTGGAAAGAAGTTATGATGATCCCAAAAATTATCAGATCACAGAGCGCCCGCTTATCCAAGCCATTTTGAACAATATCTCCCTCCCCGAAGATGAAACCGCTGTTGTGCAATTGGCAGGCTTTATGGATCTACCCGGTTATCCCAAAGTTTTTGAAAAGCATTTGTTGTCAGGTCAAGCCCAAAAAACGGACAGGTTGATTTTCTGGTTGGGAGAAGATGGTAAGAGTGAAAAGGCGCTGGCACACGTAAAAACACTGCTAGAAAATAAAGATTTTAATTTTGACAAACATTACAATGTATTATCCGGTTTAGAGGGCTTTTTTAAAAATGGAACTCCCGCGATCCGCAGACAGGCTTTCGATATTGCGTTGGAGATTTACAATCAGAAAAGGATTCCGCAAGAAAAATTTATCCAGATGAAATCCAGTTGGTCATCGGATAATGTGGCCATCAATATTGCAGAGATCCTATTTGGCTCCTCGGATAGCCGTGTGCTCCCCCTTGCTCATGATTTTTTAGAAATGGAAGTTTGGGAAGAAAAAGCATTGACCAGCTTAGTTAAACTGGAAGGAAAAAAGCATCAAGCTCTTGTCTTTCAATTCCTACGTGATCAAGAAAAGCTTGCCGATGGACTCCAGCCAGCAGCAGCACTCTATCAAATTGATCAAGATCAGGAAATTGTCAAAACGATGTTGGTCGAGTTTGAAAAGCGATCGATCGAGCTCAGTTATATGGTCGAAAGAATTGCATCGACACTCATCGACATGGGCGCTACGGAATCTTTTGCGAACCTAGATCAAATACTAAAAAATAAAGCACTCATAAAGTCATTGCAAGACCAGTATGCTTTGAGCCAAATTTCTCTGGAAAGCCTTGCCCAAGATTTGTATGACTTTGAGATTATCGACCAAATGTTTTCAAAGGAAAGACTGGAAAAGGCCAAATTGGAGATGGAGCAAGAGGAGTATGACCAGGGCATCGATAATTTTTTGATCAGTTTGGGGGTCCTCCTTTGGTTTGATGCGGAAACTGGCTTTCTACCCGTAGACTATGATGAATTAATTATGGCATTCACCAAAATTAGCCAGGGCAAGCTCAACGATCTGGACGTATGGATGGATGCGGTAGTGGATGAGGAGCATCAGGTTCAATACAATATCCAAGTTGATGTTAACGAGAAAATTTATCTGATGACTCCTGAGGATATTGGAGACTGGTACGATGTCGGTTTAACTTTCCAACTGATGAACCGCATCTTGGACGATGCGGGCTTAGAGGAGGAATTTGTGTTTATCGATACAGGTGACCAGACCGTCAAAATTATTTTTGGCGACCAGGCAAAAGTAAGTCGCTTCGCTAAGAAATACCGACTATAATGTTTTTATCCCACCTGAGTTTACTGGATGTTTGTCTGGTCAATATCGGGTCGTGTATGCCACGCAACCCCGCATAGTGACTGTATTTGTATTTAATTTGTTATTTTTTGCTTTCTTTACCTTTAATTTTCGACAACTACCTTTCCCATCCCTTGTCCACTAGACAACCTTGCATGCGCCTTTTCTACTTCTTCCAGTGCATATTTATTTTCGTCTAATACCGGTTGTAGCTTCCCAGAATCGACAATTCTTGCTACTTCACTAAGTATTCTATGATGCTCTTCTCTTTTGTAATTGTGTAGCATTGGGATGAGCATAAAAACTACATGTATGGACAAGCCTTTGAAGTGCGTTAAGGTCAAGTCTAGTTCCAGTAAGGAAACGGTAGTCACTACGTGGCCATTTAGAGTAGCAGCGTTAAAGGAATGAATCATATTAGCCCCACCAACGGAATCATAAACGACATCAAAACCGGCACCATTGGTATATTTTTGAACGTAATCTTCGACTTTTTCAGTCTTATAATTGATGGGAGTCGCCCCTAGACTTTTTATCAATTCCATTTGCCTTTCTCCACCACCCGTTGAATATACCTCAGCCCCAAATTCTTTTGCCAACTGCAAAGCCACGTGACCAACACCTCCAGAACCTCCGTGAACCAATACTTTTTGGCCTTTTCGGACACCCGCCCTTTCCAGGCCTTCGTAAGCTGTAATGGCAACCAGGGGTAGCGCAGCGGCCTCTCTCATGCTTAGTTTTTGAGGTTTGTGAGCGATTAACTGGATATCAGCTGCGATATATTCTGCTAAAGTTCCAGGTAGTGATGCTAGGCCACCAGCACAGCCATATACTTCATCTCCTACTTTGAAATCGCTAACCCCCTCACCTATTTCTTCAATCACACCAGCGAAGTCCATTCCAATAAGTGCAGGCGTATCTGGTGAAAGAGGGAGGTCTTTACCCATTGTTCTAATCATGGTATCCACCGTATT
>JBCCSR010000308.1:0-6244 GCA_039199865.1 Bacteroidota bacterium | reverse complement strand
CGGGTCGATCCCGGAAGGATTCCGCATGCATAAATGCCCAGGACTGAGGACTGCGCAAGAGATAGATGCCATGCTCATCGTACTTGGTAGAGGAAGCAACTTTGAGTGGGGCCTCCGGATAGTGCTTGGCATCAACTGCCTTTGCTCCAAATAGCCAAACCAGGTCTTCTTGATGAGGACCAGGAGCAAAGTAACGTTCGCGGTACAAATAAAAATGTAGTGCGGCGATCACGGATTGGTAATCTGTCAGATCGAGAGAATTGAGGGGCAAGACCAAGGCACCGTCGTTGCTACCGTAGTTTGGCGTTTTGCCACTAATGGGATCAATCACTGATTTGAGGTAATCGAGTGCTGCCGCCAAACGATTTTTTAGTTGATCCGAAAATTCTTCTTGATGTACTTCTGCCAGGGCCAACACAAACAAATAGGCGTGGAGAATGAAGCGCAGGTAATTGTGAGATTTTTGGTAATAGGTACCATCTGGACGAATGAGAAAAAGGACACGATCTTCCAGAATGGCTTTCCCTCGCGCTTTCCATTGAGCAGCGTCTTTTAGTTGTGGAAAGAGTAGCGCGGTGGCAAAAAGTCCCATGCCTTCACTAACGGCATGATTGCTATGTTGTAAATACGAATAGTTTAAATCTTTGGATACGCGATCGGCTTGTACGGCAACTGCCATCAGAAATTTTTGGAAACGTTCTGGAGTGGTGGCGGGATGATCCTTAAAAGCAAAGAGTCCAAAATACCAGGCCATCAAGCGCAAAGATGTTTCTTGTCCACATTTCCAGTGCGGGCCCGTATGGGGTGGATTATGATCAATCCAGGACTCTACCAATGTCCAAAACTGCTCCGGCAATCGATCATCTTGGGTGACGAAATAACTTCGGACCAAGTCAAAGACGATGCTGAATCGACCGTATTCCCAAATGAATTTTAAGTCTTCGTAATCCTTACGATACATGGGATAGCTAGACCAATGAAGGTTTCGCTCACACGCGACGGGTGGATCCAAAAAGGGATTGGTGAACCAAATATCCGGAAAGCTGACTTGATAGCGCAGTTTGGTGAAATAGCGTGGAGTGTGGATATCCAATCGCTTGAGCGCGTTGGGAAAACCGGGTTCCTTTTTGTAAAGTTGCTGGAGGGTTTCAGCAATCTTTTCTTGGTCTTTGATGGAGTAGAGAAATTTTGGCGTACCATCGAGCCATTGCTGGAAAATATTCTCTTCCCGAAATGGCTTTTTTAACCAATGACTTAACTCAGCCTCGCGCCAGTTTCTCTTGGGCATACGGCGTCGATGATGGCCACTGCGCAGTTTCAGCTCGTAGAAGAGTCTTTGGGCAGTCCATTTGAAACCAAAATCTTTGGCCGTGTTGTAAGCTGTAGTTAATTTTTTAAATATCATTATTTCGTCAACGGACTTTGCTGCTGTTGAGCAAGGTACTTAGTTCGCTCCTTTATTCATTTGAATTTGTAATTGTTTTTTGTAGAGCAGTTCCTGTAATCCTTCGAAAGAAAATAAGGTCTTTAATAGTCGTTCGGTCCAACCATTAATTTTGACATCCGCTTTTTGATATCCCAATTGCTCAAACCATTCTTTACAAATGATTTCGATACTGCGAATCTGTTTGGCCGATAATTGTTGCTCCCATTTTCGGGTATTGGTCGCCATTACGGGTTTGAAGGTATTGTCTTTCCATTGCAATTCGGATTGATCCACCAATTCTTTGGCCGATTTGGAAAGGTCGAGCATTTCGGGTTCAAAATCGAGTCCCATGAATTGGAGCAAATTGGTCAAACTTTGCGCTGGGGCTTGGGTCAAACTTTCGTAGGCCAGCTCATAATAATTGTCGCCAAACAACTGTCGAGCCGTTTGACGGCCACTTTTCATTTGAATTTGGCTGATCATTGCATTGAGCCAGTAGGGACGATGTGCCGCCCAATCTGCTTTCATCTTGGAAAGCACCATCTCGCGAGGATCTCGATAAATATGGATGATTCGAGCTTCCGGACATACTTTTTTGACCATCGGTAGATAATCAATATAGCGTGGATCTTTGTCCCCAATCCAGGTTTTGCCTTTTCTTTGTCGGTACTGACTTAGTAAGTGGAGGTACACCTCGCTGAGATCAAGCGGTCTTTTCCCCGAAACATAGGGAGATAGCAATGCTTCGGCGGAGCAATCCAACCTTTTGAAATAATCGTCCTTTTCGAGTAAACTTTGGAAGGCTTTGGGGCCGAGTGCTTCGTACTTTTGTTTGACTTGTACATTGCCCAGGTAAAAGCGCAGAAAATGCGTTTCGGGGGTAAAGGCAATTTCAGAATGCCCATTAAGTAAGGTCATTAGCATACTGGTGCCAGAACGACCTACACCAATAATGTAGACGATTGGGCTACTGACAATCATTTCGTGTAGAATTTCAACGCTAGCATTTAGTTTATATACGTAGCACAGCTTCGATTTGGATTAAAAACAAATGAATTTCTATTTTGGTCAGATGACTGCCCCAACAGAACTCATCCATTTCTTGAAGGCTTGGATTCCTTCGTAAAAACTGGTGGATGGCTGATAGTCGAGCAATCGCTGTGCTTTGGACACATCCGCATAGGTCTGGGGTACATCTCCCGGTTGATTGGGCAGGCGATTGATAATGGCTTTTTGCCCAAACACTTCTTCAATGGTAGCAATCATTTCCGATAGCGAAACGGTGTTGTGATTGCCCAAATTAATGATTTCGTAAGTACTGTCCCGATAATCAATGGCGCTCCGAATGCCCTTGAGAATATCCTCAATAAAAGTATAATCTCTTCGACTACTTCCATCTCCATATACTGGAATGGCTTCCCCCCGAATGATTTTTTTGGCAAACTTATGGATGGCCAGATCGGGCCGCTGTCGAGGGCCATAAACGGTAAAAAAGCGGAGGGCAATGAAGCGAATGCCATACAAATGCGTGTAGACATGGCCCAACAATTCACAAGACAATTTGCTACTGGCATAGGGACTAATGGGCATGACGTTTTGATCGGTTTCTTTCCAGGGAACGTTGGGGTTTACGCCGTAAACACTACTGGAAGATGCGAAGACAAACTGCTTGATGTTTTTTTCTTTGGCAATTTCCAACATGTGTTGCGTTCCCAACACATTGACCTGCTGATAGGCAATTGGATCTTTTACGGAAGGATGTACTCCAGCTTTGGCGGCGATGTGGATGATGGTATCGTAGTCGTCTTGCAGTGCCTTGCGCATATCATCGAGATGGCAAATGTCGACTTCGTGAAAACTAAAGTTGGGATGAACCAGTAGCTCTGCCAAATTTCTCTGTTTGATCAGACGATCATAGAAGGGATCAAAATTATCGATCACCGTTACGCGATGATTGTCTTGAAGCAATTGGGTAGCGAGTGAACTGCCGATAAATCCAGCACCTCCAGTGATTAAATGATGTTGTCTTTGACTCATATCGATGGGGTATCTTGAAGTTGTTGTTTTGGTTGAGGACTATTTATTCCAAAGGGCTTTGATTTGTTGCCAGGCTCTGCCCGTGATGGCATCAATTTCAAAAGCATCCAGAAAATACTGGCGAGCATTACCAGAGAGCTCCGGATAATTTTTGGAGGAGAAAAAACGGATGCCTTCGACTAGTGCGTCAACTGATTTGGGTTGGATCAAATAACCTGTTTTTTGTTCTTGGACAATTTCCGGAATGGCTTTCCAGCGGCTAGCAATCACGGGTAGGCCAAGCGAATAGGCTTCGATAATGGCTCCCGGATAACCTTCTCCCGAAAAATAGGTAGGCAAAATAAGGACATCGTATTGGCTTAATTTGGGGAGGACTTCCTCTTTTTTTAGTAATCCGCGATAGGGACTGTCTTCTTTCGCAAATAAGGTCTTGTATTTATCTTCCTTGATCGGACCGTAAAAGTGAATGGTATAACTATCGTCTAGTTGCTCGAAAGCAGCCAGAGCCAAATCGATTCCCTTAGATGCTTTGACATGCCCCACGAAAACAAAACGTTTCTGAAAGGCTTGCTGTGGGTCTCGCAAATAATCTGTTTGATTTTTTCGAGAAGTAGGCAGTTGCACTCCATTGGCTCCCAATGCTCGAAAATAAGTGAGCAGTTCGACGGTTTGAAAGAAAAATAAATCAGAACGAAGCAAGGTTTGATCAAACAACCATTTTTGCCATGGATGATAGGCTTCGTAATAGTCTTTTAAACTTCCCCCAAAGGGACGGAATACAAATTTTTTGCCTAACAAACGACTCCACACAAACAATAAGGGGGCGAGAGTCTTGGTCCCACTTTGACTTAAGTTGACGAACAAAACATCTACTTTGGGTAAGCGCAACAAAACCTGTAGCAGGATATAAAAGGGCTTAAACAAACGTCCGATGCCCCCCGAAATGCTTTGGGTATTCACCAGCTCATGGGCAATGCCTTGATTTTGAAAATACTGTTGGAGTTCGCTAAAGGATACTCGAGCCCCTCCAATTTTATTGCCTTTTACATCGGGTAAAGGACCAATCAATAAGGCCTTGATGGATTGCTTTGACTTTGCCATTAATTTGTCCATTCTACTCCAAAACGTCTGGCCCAACCCAGCAATTGCATCATCATCCACAGGCGATGAGCCGATTGGAAAACGCTTCTTTGAGCGGAGTTCTGTTGCGTATTTAGTCCTTCATCAAATAGGGTCTTTAAAAATGGAGAGGACCAAAGCTGGGGCAGTGGATTGTTTTCAAACAAAAGGTCTTGCGCCAAATCTCGAAAGGCTTTGTTTTGATATTTGTATAGCGGAATGCTGAATCCCATCTTTGGATGATTGAAGACTTCCGAAGGCAATTGTTTTTCCATAATTTTTCGAATCAACCACTTGCCTTTTCCATTGCGAATGAGGAAGCGATCGGGCAGTTGGGCCGCCGCCGCAAACAAATCGGGATCGAGAAAGGGAGCACGCACCTCTAGTGAATTGGCCATGCTCATCCGGTCTACTTTGACCAACATATTGGCCGGTAGGGTATGTCTACTTCTATAATACATGATCCGTCGAAGGGCTGACCAGTCTTGTGCTTCTCGAGGGTATTGTTTTAATTCCGCATACTCGAATTGACTACTTTTTGCTTTGAGTATTTGCCGAGGGTGAAACAATGCTGTAATCTCAGATGGAGTAAAAAAGGCATTGAGAGAAATGGGGATCTCCCCATCATCTTCCAGAGAAGTGCCAAGCGCTCGATGGATTTTCCGTAAGTTAGACGATTGTTTGATTCCCGGAAGATGCTGAGCCCAAGTCAAGCCACGATGACTGAGTGCCCGAATGGGGCGCGCCAACTTTTGACTGGCTTTAATCTTTTGGTACCATTGAAAAAGGGAATAGCCCCCAAATAGTTCGTCGCCACCATCACCGGACAAAGCTACTTTTACGTTTTGTCCAATGGCCTTCGTGACAAAGTAAGATGGAATTGCTGAGCTATCTCGAAAAGGCAAGCCCACATGATCAATAATGGTCCAGAATATATCGGCCTCAAAATCATAGTTGGGAATGGTAATTTCGTGATGATCGGTTCCACAAAACTCCGCTACTTTTCTCGCAATGGGACTCTCGTCGTAAGCCCCATCTTCAAAGCGAACATTGAAGGTCTGAATCGGACGAGAAGACTTTTTTTGTAGAAGCGCAACCATCGTACTCGAGTCAATTCCTCCCGACAAGAAAGCGCCAATCGGAACATCACTTACCATTTGCCGCTCGACGGCACGGTCTAAAATCGGAGCAATCAATGCTATCGCTTCCTCGTCTGACTGGATATTTTCATCGACTTGATAAGTCAGGTGAAAGTATTTTTTTTCTTCAAGTCCAGAAGCACTTAGCTTCAAAAAGTGTCCGGGGAGCAGGCAATGAACACCTGCCAGCAAAGTCATCGGTTCGGGAACGAGGGACGTCCTAAAGTAGTAAAACAATGCCGTTTCGTTTAGCCGTCGGTCCACCTGCGGAGCGGCCAAGAGAGACTTGACTTCACTAGAAAAATGGAGGACTTGATTCTGCCATTGATAGTACAAAGGTTTTTCACCAAAGCGATCCCGAGCCAGTAAGACGACCTTCTTTTTGATGTCGTACAAACAAATGGCAAACATGCCTTTTAGCTGTCCGAACATTTGCTCGCCATATTCTTCGTACAAATGAGCGATGACTTCGGTATCGGAATGGGTCCGAAATTGATGTCCTCTATTTTGGAGTTGCTGCCGG
>JBCCSR010000307.1:0-6250 GCA_039199865.1 Bacteroidota bacterium | reverse complement strand
GGGATAACTGTCTGCGAACAATCCGCAGGAATGTCAACACTCAAAGCTACAAAACCTGGTTTGAGCCTATTCGTCCGGTCCGTTTGGAAAAGGATGCATTGACCATTCAGGTGCCCAACAAGTTCTTCTACGAATGGCTGGAGGAGCATTATGTATCTTTGCTCAAAATGACAATCCGCCAGGAACTCGGAGATGCCGGTCGTTTGGAATACCAAATCCTGATGGGGAAGCCCAAGAAGGAGGCGGCTCATGCTAGTGTACGTGCAGCCACAGCTAATGGGGTTTCCGACAAAGACTACAACAGCCCCGGTGCTATCGATACCGGGATCATCAAAAATCCATTTGTCATTCCTGGGATCAAGAAAATGAAAATTGATCCCCAACTCAACGCCAATTACGTTTTCGATAATTTTATAGAAGGCGATTGCAATCGCCTAGCGCGTTCTGCGGGGCATGCCATTGCCAAGAATCCGGGAGGAACGGCCTTTAACCCTTTGGTCATCTTTGGTGATGTGGGTTTAGGAAAAACTCATTTGGCACAGGCGATTGGCAATGAAGTGTTGCATACTTTGACTGGAAAAACGGTTTTGTATGTTTCTTCCGAAAAATTTACCAATCAAATCATCGAATCCATTCGAAACAACGCGGTCAATGATTTCGTCAATTTCTATCAATTGATTGATGTATTGATTGTAGACGACATCCAGTTTTTGGCCAACAAGCAAAAGACACAAGAAATCTTCTTCCACATTTTCAACCAATTGCACCAAAATGGAAAGCAAATCATTCTGACCTCCGATCGTCCTCCAAAGGACCTCGACGGTATGGAAGAACGATTGATCTCTCGATTCAAGTGGGGGCTTTCCGCTGACTTGCAAGCTCCAGATTTGGAAACCAGAATGGCCATCTTGGAATCCAAGATGTTTCAGGAAGGGCTGGATTTGCCTCACGACGTTGTAGAATTCATTTGCTATAATATCAAAAACAACATCCGCGAACTCGAAGGAGTACTCATCTCCTTGGTTGCTCAATCCTCTCTCAACCGACGCGAAATTGATATGGACCTGGCCAAAGAGGTCATCAAGAATTTCGTTTCGCAAATGTCGAAGGAAATTACCGTGGAATTTATCCAAACGCTGGTGGCCGATCACTTCAATTTACCAGTGGACAAGCTCAAAGGGCAAACTCGAAAAAGGGGCATCGTTATCGCGCGTCAATTGTCGATGTATTTAGCCAAGAATTTGACCAATAAATCTTTGAAAGCGATTGGCGAAAACTTTGGAGGAAGAGACCATAGCACGGTCATTTATTCCTGTAAGGCCGTACAGGATTTATTGGACACCGATATGATTTTTAAAGATACGGTGGCCGATTTGGAGAAGAAAATAAAAATGAGCCTCAACGAAAAATAAACACTGCTAGATACTACTCAACATAATTACAAAATGACAATGAAAAAGCAAGCCTAAGCTTGCTTTTTCATTTTAATCACTCACCGTCAAATTCAAAATCTAAGTATCCGTTTACGTCTAGATTTATTTTTGTACTAAAGTCTAATGGTACTACATTTTTTGTACGACCAGTTTGCGTACTAACCTTTGGTGTTCCGTTTCGAAGGCAACCATATACATGCCCGCCAATAGTGGGTTGGCCAAATCAATTTGGTTTTGTCCCGCCTCAATTTCCGTAATGGCAAATAACTCCTGACCGTTCATATTGTAAATGCGAACTGCCGTTAGAGGATCGCCAGTCTGATAGAATTCGATGGTGCCCCTTTCAGACATTGGATTGGGATAGATATCTGCTTTAAAATGTTCGTTGTCAAAGGCCAAACTCAGGGTTTTAGAATATTCGCTGTATTGATCAAAGTCGATGATGTGTAAGCGATAGTAATGGGTTCCCGGATTGAGGTGATGGTGTTTGTAGGCATACTTTTGTTGTACTACAGTATTGCCATTGGCGCGGAGATGACCAATGATTTCCCAATCCAAACCATTGATACTGTGCTCGATATTGAAGCCTTTCGTATTGCGCTCTGACGCCGTCGACCATTCCAAGGCGATTGCCGTTTCCTCTACCTTTCCAGAAAAATGAATCAGCTCGACTGGTAAAGAACTGATTTTGGCACCCGTACCAATTCCTCCACCAGAAAAACTGTTGACCTGATACTCGGCAAAGTCAAAGCCTTGATAATTTCCGGCAGTCCATTCTGTAGTAGAAGCCAAACTACTATAAGTATATTCATGAAAATCGCTGGCAGGGATATTGAGCTCATGTGGGTTATTGGCATTGTCTACTTTGAAGAAAAAGGCTTTGGTAATATCTGCAATTCTGGAATCAGAGCCCTGTAAATCTTTTAGATCATCAAGAGTATAATAAAATCGAACGCCCACTGGTGCAGTGGGTTGAGTGCTTGGTTGGACATTCCAATAGCGATTCATCGCTGCAAAGCCAGGCGTTTCTACGTAAGTAGCCGTAGAAAGATCAATACCTTGTCCACTGTTGTAATTGCCATTGGTGACGATTTCTACGGCAAAACTTCCATCGCCAATGGAGCCAATATTTTCTCCATTTTTTCTCAAGGAAAGTAAGAGAATATTGTTGTCACAATCAAAGTAATGGGTCCAACCATCAATGTCGGTATATTCCGCATCCGCAGTTAAAACCTCCGAAGGATTATCGAGTAACACGCGTGGAACTTGGGTTTCAAAAGCCCCTAGGTCAAGAGAGTTGACCGATCGACTGTTGCCATCCAAATCTTCGTTAAATGGAGCTGCACTGACATCGGCATTGTCTACTGCAGGAGAACAAGGCTTTAGGCGCAAGTCGCCATTGACCTCATCGACAAACAATGGATCGTAATTGAGAAAATTGCTGCCCCCATCCGTGGTTCCACTAGCCAAGGTCGTTCCTCTAACAATGCTGTTTTGTACGCTTGGATTGGCCGTGGCGTCATTCAGAATTGGATCTTGATCCCAAAGGATGGAATTACTGATTTGAGGAGTACAAATGCCAAAAAGAATGGTGTTGTACATTCCTGCGCCACCATTCATTGCACCATTTTGGCTAAAGGTACAATTGACAAAACTAGGAGAGCTGGTCCCCACCACTGATTTGTTGTATACGGCACCTCCCAAATCAGTCGCCCGATTTTCCTGAAAAACACTATTGGTAATGCTCGAATAAATACTTCCTCCACTATTGTTGGTATACATCCCTGCCCCCAGAAAAGCCAGATTGCCATCGAAGTAACAATTGATGTATTGGGGAGAAGTTGTTCCACCCACCGATTGGTCGTAGACTCCACCACCGTGATAGACCGCTTCATTATCTTGAAAACTACAAAAGGTGAATACGGGACTACAATCGCCCTGATTACTACGATCAAATAGGCCACCACCATAATTGGCTTTATTGTTTTTGAAAGTACAGTTGAAAAGTTCTGGTTGGGTCACCCCATTGATTTCTGTCAAATTGTAAATGGCGCCACCACTATTTGTTGCCTCATTCAAATTGAAAGTACAATTGTCTAGGCTAGGAGAACTCGTGCCCTCCTTCCCATAGTTGTAAATGGCACCACCATTGTCTGCATGGTTTTCCACAAAATCACAATTGATCATGATGGGACTCACCGTGCCGGAATTGGCATCATTGTAGAGCGCGCCCCCATCTTCACTGGAAATATTATTGATGAATTGGCATTTTCTAATGATTGGAGTACAGGTCCCATTATTGGCCAAATTGTACATTCCTCCTCCATTGAATGCACTATTGTTTTCGATGATACAAGACCTGATGGTTGGGCTAGACGTTCCATTATCGCAATGGTTGAAGATTCCTCCTCCTTTGTTGTTGAAATCTAAACTATTATTTGCCTCTCCATCTGTAATGGTAAAACCATCAATACGACATGAGTCGGCCACATTTTCAAAATAGACAACATGGTAGGTTTTCAAATTGCTTGCGTAATTGCCACTCAGAATGGTTGGGTTGATTTCCCAATCTCGCTGATCTCTTGCAGTTTCTGTTCCGGCAAAGCCTCCAAAAATTTCAATGTCTTTATGGATGTAAAACGTAGCATTTTTACTCGGACTTCCCCCACCGTTGCCGTTGTTGATTCCGTTTAAAATATCCTCACGGGTGTAGCTGGGATAATAGGTACCTGCTGCCACCCAGATGTGTTGGCCATTTTTGGCCTCATTGATTGCTTCTTGTAGATTCGTGTAGGCATTTTGCCAACTACTTCCATCATCGTTTCCCAATGCGCTATGATCTACATAGATTTGAGCGGAGAGGGAGAGTGGCAAACAAAACAATACGAGTAGGTAAAGTTTCTTCATTTTAATCATGGTTTGTTATCAATTGCCCGTGGGCGATTCGTTTAGGTGGGGGGATCAAGATAATGAGCAGTTCTTTTCCGGCAGGTTGATCTATTTTTGCAGTATTTAAAAAAAAACAAAAAAATAAATTTGTTCGGCTGGGGAGCGTTTGTCGATCAAGCCAGTAAAACCGCGTTCATTGGTCATTTTCTACCCTAAATCGGGTATTTTTTGGAGGAGAAATGGGAAGAATGGGGATGAAAATGAGCAAAAAATGGCTATTTCTCTATAGTTACAAAAACGCTGCCAATTCTATTTTTGTATTTTTCCACTTCATTCGATTTCTTTTGTGACAGTGAAAAGATTGATTTTCCTACTGAAAGCCTGGTAGATGCAGCCGTAATGGTGAAAATCTGTTGAGGAAAACGAGCCTCAACAAAATGGTCCTAACGTTAAATTTTGAAACGTCGCTTGATTTTTTTGTATTTTAGCACTGCCTCCAATTATCCTCCAAACAATACTATGGAAAATCTTAGGACTACGATCATCAATTGGATCTGGAAACATTGGGCATTTCGTTTCACTTCCTTATTACTATTCGGACTTTTTACTGTTGCTGGATCAGCACAGGTGCAAACGCAGTGGTCGAATAATCTGGGAGGGACTCAAAACGATTGGCTCCGTAGTGGTCTTTCATTGGCCAATCAGGAGGCAGTTCTGGTGGGGACTTCTTATTCTAGCGGTGGTGATCTCAATGGCAATGGAGGTCGAGCGGATGCTTGGATCATCAAAGTAGATGATGCCGGTCAATTGTTATGGTCTCAATCCTATGGAGGTAGTGGTCAGGACGAATGGGTAGATATTCAGGCGACCAATGACGGAGGATATGTATTATATGGTCAAAGCAATTCGACCGATGGTGATGTGGGGAACACAATGGGGGGATTTGATCTTTGGTTATTGAAAATTGATGCCAACGGTCAGATCGAGTGGTCGCAGACCTATGGTGGACGAGCGGACGAGCGGGCAAGTAAAATACTGCTTCGACCCGATGGGCAGTTTTATCTTTTGGCCAATAGTTTTTCTAGTGATTTTCCTGGCGTGGCTGCACATCGTGGAGCAGATGCTTGGTTGTTGCGGATCGATGTAGACGGAGAACTGATTGGAGCCGTGAGCTACGCTGCCGAAGGAACGGATTGGTTGAGTGATGGATTATTATTGAGCAATGGCAATTTGTTGCTGGCGGGCTACAGCAATTCTAGTGCAACTTGGCAAGGAAATCCACGAGGGGCCGCCGATGGCTGGTTGTACCAGGTTGACGCAAATGGACAGGTACTTTGGTCTAGAAAATATGGAGGCGATCGAGCAGATTTTTTTAAGTCTTTGACTGCTTCTACAACGGGTATCTACACTTTAGCGGGCTATACCTATTCAGGCAATGGCAATTTATCTAACCAGCGAGGAAAGCGAGATGCCTGGGCCATTCAAGTAGACGCTATGGGAAATACTTTGTGGTCTAAAAATTTTGGCGGAAGCCATCACGATGAATTTTCGGCCATCCAATCGGCCAATGATGCCCTCTATTTGACGGGATACACTTGGTCGAATGATGGGGATATTACGCAGCCTTTTGGCAATAAAGATGTCAGCCTTTACAAAATTAATCTCTTGGGAGATTTGCTTTGGCAAATTAATCTGGGAGGATCGCAAAGTGATGAGGCCGCGGGACTCTTGATTAGAGAAAATGAAAAAATATTGTTATACGGCTGTAGTCGGTCGGATGACGAAATGCTCAATGACAATAAGGGTTTAGAGGATGCTTGGTTGGTTTTGCTTGCCGAGGTCAATGACAACTTTAGTGTAGATCTCGGGGGCGATCAACAAGTTTGCGCCGGAGCGTCTATTCGAGGGGATGCCACGACTACTGCTTG
>JBCCSR010000306.1:0-6259 GCA_039199865.1 Bacteroidota bacterium | reverse complement strand
GGAAAAACTGGCGGAAAAGTACGATCAACTAGTCTTGTCCTCCATTAATGAGGCGATTGATCAGTATGGCCAACAGTTGCAAAATCAAATGTCGTAATGGAAGTATTTAGAGTGGACATTTCTTCTTGGACGGCTAGCTTTCGTTATCCCAATTTGATCAGTGGCATCCAACTGACTTTGGAGGTGCCTCCTTTGAGTACGGTATTGGGCTTAATCAATGCGGCAGCGGGGAGGTATTTGAGGCATCAAAATCTGAGGATTGGTTACTTTTTTCAATATGGTGCAATGGAATTTGATTTGGAGACGATCTATCAAATTCCTTCGACCAAAGAGGGGCGACCCAAAAATAAAGAGATCAAGTCAAATGTAGTGAAACGTCAGTTTTTGTTTGAAAATCGTTTGTCCATCTATTTGGAGAGTGAGGAATTGGTCAATTATTTGAGACAACCTCATTACGATATTTTACTGGGTCGTTCCAATGATTTGGCAACCGTTGAGACCATACAAAAGATTACGCTTCGAGAAGTGCCGAATGCGGAAAAATTAAAAGGACAAATCGTTCCATTTTATGGCAATCGACTTCCAGGAAAAATCCAGGCGCTTCCCAGATACTTTTCCAATACGATTCCGAGACTCAACTTGGGTACGGAAGCATTTTCCATCCTTGACTTCAAGGCACAAGACCTTAAAACGCATTTGACGGCTTATCGGGATGACTCTTTGTTGAAAGACGGGGTAGACATTTATTTTCATGAATTGGACTGCTCCAACTATGAATGAACTCATTGCAAAATCTGAGCCCAAGACCACTTTAAAAAAGCACATTGACGATGGGCTGTTGATCTGGAAGCACCTAAAACATGCCTTTCCCCAATCAACGGCGATTACCAATGAACGTTTCTGGGATTTGCTTCGTACGGCGGTGGTCTTCCACGATTTGGGAAAAGGACACTCAGAATTTCAAAAACTGCTACACGGCGACAAAGACAACGAATGGAAGAGCCAGCGACACGAGCTATTTTCTCTTCCATTTGTATCAGCACTGAAGATGGATCCGATCGAAAAGATACTGTTGGAAAGAGTCGTTGCCGGACATCATAAGACTTATGCAGCCCTATTGACAAAGTACAATATCAAAGAAAATTATCCCAAAGATTCCGAAAATTTTTCGGATGAATTTAGCAAAGTAGATCAAGTAGCGATTGGGGAGCTACTCAAGTGTTATGGTGAATTTGATTTGCAAGCCGTTTATCCTGAGCCTCCCATTAAAGTCATTCGAAAGTTTAGGCGAGAAAAAGAGGACGGTTCCATTCAACAATATTTTACCACCCTCATTTTATTTGGGGCGTTTAAGCATTGTGATCATTTGGCCTCTGCCTATATTGAAAAGTTATACCATCTTGCTCCTCCCTCCTTTGACTTTTTATCCCAAAAGAGAATCGACCTACGAGCAAAAGGTTTTGATTTTTATGATCACCAAACCAGTGCGGCTGAGCAAGTGGGCAACATTATTTTGACTGCTCCCACGGGGTCTGGAAAAACGGAGACGGCATTGCTTTGGTTGCAAAACCAAATGGAAAAAATAGGGCAGGGAAGAGTGTTTTACACCTTACCCTTTACCGCTTCCATCAATGCAATGTTTCATCGGCTACGCGATAGTGAAAAAGGATTTGGAGTAGACAATGTCGGGATGTTACACGGAAAGTTGACGGCTTTTCTCTACGATTATTTTCAAGATGAAAGCTCCATGCAAAAGAGAAAGGAAGAAATAAAAAAGATTCGAGCCCAGTTTAAAACTTTAGAAACCCCGCTCAAAATCTTGACTCCTTTTCAATTGCTCAAACACCTCTTCGGCTTGAAGGGCTTTGAAAAAGGAATTTTTGAATGGGCAGGTGGGTATTTTATTTTCGACGAAATTCATGCCTACGATGCCAGCGTCTTTGCTCAGATAAAGGTGCTGCTCCAGTTTCTGACCCAAAAAATGCAGGCTTCCATTTTTATTATGACGGCTACACTTCCTTCATTTCTGAAAGATCATATCAAAGAAGCCATTGGAAGTTTTCAAGAAATTCAAGCCTCGGATCAATTGTATCAAAAGTTTGATCGACATTTGATCAGCTTAAAAGACGGATTACTAAAGGAAAATTATGATTGGATAAAAAATGATCTAGAGAAGGATAAAAAAGTGCTGGTCGTGACGAATACGATTGAACAGGCTCAAGAGACTTTTTTAGCCTTACAAAAGTTTGCCCCACTACTCATTCACGGGGGCTTTAATGGTCGGGATCGAAACGAAAAAGAAAAACAACTAGAAGCAAAGGAACCCCAATTGTTGATTGGAACGCAGGCCATAGAAGTAAGTCTAGATATTGACTATGATATCATTTACACGGAACCTGCTCCCCTAGATGCCTTAATTCAAAGGTTTGGGCGAGTGAATCGAAAACGAGAAAAGGGGATTTGTCAATGTGTTGTTTTTAAAGAGCGAAATGAGTCCGATGAATACATCTATGCGCAAGAGTTGATTGATCGGACGCTTGAGGTATTGGAACGAATGAGGAAAGATCACGAGGGAATCATCAAAGAAAGTCAATTGCAAATGTGGATTGATTTTGTTTATCCCGGCTTCGACGAAACTGCTCAGGAACGTTTTCAAACTACATTCGATGCTTTGAGCATCTCCGTTGAAAATCATCTCATTCCCTTTGAACATTCAAAAGATAGGGAAGAAGATTTTTACAAACAATTTGATGGCATCAAGGTTGTTCCGGCAAGTTGTGAAAAGGAATACAAGGAGAGGTTGACCCAATTTGATTTTATTGGTGCGGAGTTATTGAAAGTACAGATTAGGAAAAACTGGTTTGCTCGGTGGTCTTCAGATGGAGATTTAGAAAAAGATATTTTCGTACTTCCTCAGACTAAAAGAGATGGAGAACTCATACAAATTACCTTTTACGTTTTGAAAAAGGAATACGATCGTACTTTGGGTTTGAGAAAAAAGATAGTGGACAAAAGAATTTTTGACGAGGAGATATGAGGATAGCGGTTGGCTTAAGAACATTGGATGGTGTTTTGATTAGGTATTGGATTCAAAAACTTCCCCCAAGTCTATCTCAAAACCCTCAAAACTCCCAACCGAAATTTTTTCCTCCTTCGAAAAGGGTTTTTGGCGACGCAATTGATACTGGCCCTGTTCGTTGGGCAGGTAGACCAATACGGTTTGATCGTTGGGATGTACAATCCAGTATTCGCGAACGCCAGCATGCTCGTAGAGGTCGAACTTTTCGTTGAGGTCTTTATGGGCAGTACTTTCGGAGAGAATTTCGATGATCCAATCGGGAGCACCATTGCATCCGCGTTGATCGAGTTTGGTTGTATCACAAATGACGCAAAGGTCCGGTTGGACGACTGTATTGACCTTATCGGGCGTTTGTTGAGCTTCGGGGAGCGGTAGGCGGACATCGAAGGGAGCGTGAAACATTTGGCAAGGCTGATTGCGCAAGTGAGACCAAACTGGTCCATGAAGGTTAGTTGAGATTTCTTGATGTCGGCGATTAGGCGCAGGAGAGATCCTTACAATCTTCCCATGGATCAGCTCCACCATTTCGTCGAATTGCCAGGTGAGATAGTCGGCGTAGGTATATTTTTTACTGAAATCTAATTGATCGATACTGGTTATCATAACATCTAAAGTTAACTAAGGAGCTTTAAAAATACGAATAATTTACCAATCATGCCCACCGGAACCCAAGTCCAATATTATCACTTATGCCATCGAAAACTATGGCTGTTTAGTCATCAAATCAGTATGGAGCAAAGCAGTGAATTGGTGGCGGAAGGAAAGCTGATTGATGAACAGGCTTATCCACAGCGAGCGGAACGTTGGCAGGCTTTACAGATCGAATCCATTAAAATTGACCATTATGATGCTCAGCTTGGTATTGTACGAGAAGTCAAGAAATCGAATCGGAGGGTAAAGGCCCACGAAGCACAATTGAAGTATTACATGGCGGTCTTACAACGCAATGGGGTAGCGGTGAATCATGGAATTTTAGAGTACCCCAAACTTCGTCAGACGGAGGAATTGTACCTAGCAGAAGAAGACCAAGCACTCATACTACAATGGGAAAAAGCGATAGCGGACATCATTGCGCAGCCCCTTTGTCCACCGAGGATCAAACAAAGCCTTTGCAAGTACTGTGCTTATTTCGATTTTTGTTTTTCTGAATAAACCAACCGCATTAAGCATTTTGAAAAAGACGTATTATTTATTCAACCCTGGCCGGATGAGTCGCAAGGACCATACCTTGAAATTTGTGGCAACAGATGAACAAGGCCGCTCTGCTCCTCCCAAGTATTTACCGATTCAAGGTCTGGAGACTTTGTATATATTTGGGAGCATAGACGCCAATAGTGCTTTGTATAACTTCTTGGGAAAACAACGAATTTCCGTTCATTTTTTCGATTATTATGAGCACTACTCCGGATCGTTTCAACCCAAAGACTATTTGTTGGCGGGAAAAATGCAGGTGGCCCAAACCCAGGCTTATTTGCATCCCGAAAAGCGAATGCATTTGGCGCGTGGATTGGTCGAAGGGGCAAGTTACAACATGCTCAAAAATTTGCGTTATTACGACAAGCGAAAAACCAGTCTGACTTCGATCATTACACCTTTACAAAAACATCGGGACCACATCTCCGCTTGTCGAGACATTCCCAGCCTAATGGGTATAGAAGGCAATTGTCGACAACTCTATTATCGTGCTTTTCGCCACATCGTTGACGGATTTGAAATGACCCACCGAAGCAAACAACCGCCTTCCAACGAATTGAATGCCTTGATCTCCTTCGGAAACATGATGTGTTATACCCTCACCCTTGATCAAATCTATCATACCCAGCTCAACCCCACCATCAGCTTTTTACACGAGCCCGGCGCAAGGCGCTACTCTTTAGCCTTGGACATTGCGGAAATTTTCAAACCCATCTTAGTCGACCGAACCATCTTTCGTTTGGCCAACCGAAAAGAAATTCGTCCTTCCCATTTTGAGTCGAAACTCAATGGTTGCTTTCTCAAAGACAGTGGCCGTAAAATCTTTATCCGTGCTTTTGAGGAAAAACTTCGTGAGACGATCCAGCATCGCAGTTTAAACAAAAAAGTAAGTTACAAGCATCTCGTCAAATTGGAATGCTACAAAATAGCGAAATACATTTTGGGGATCGACACGGATTACCAAGCCTTTAAAATTTGGTGGTAAGCTGGTGCTATCCTCAGCAAAAATAAAATGAGACATGTACATCATCTTGGTTTATGACATGGGCGAAAAGCGCGTGGGCCGTATGCTCAAATTGTGTCGACAATACCTACACTGGATTCAAAATTCTGTTTTCGAAGGTGAACTATCGGAAGTCAAATTACAGGAATTGATTGCTCGGGCAAAAGAATTGATGGAACCAGATCACGACAGTTTGATCATCTTCACCAGCCGCAATAGCCGTTGGTTAGACAAACAAGTGATTGGGGTAGATCGGAACCCCCTAGATGTATTTCTTTAGCCTCCCCGTCGTCGATGACCTGTTGATTGGCTAAAAAGTCTGTTTTAAAAAACGGGACTTTTTGTATATATTTGATTATCAGTCCTTTGTAAAGTCGTCGATGAAAGGGGAAAAATCTATTACTGGCGGTCGACGACAAAATTTGTCCTCAAACGTTCTTTGACATTTTGTAATGATTTGAAAATCAGTTAATTTTATATTTGAGCTTGATGGCTTTTAATCGTACCAGTTTGGAATTGAAACAATATCTCACCAAGTGACCCTCCCTCTAATTCTCTCTTTTAATCGTACCAGTTTGGAATTGAAACTTGATTGGGGGAGTTGATTCATTTAGGAATAGATACCTTTTAATCGTACCAGTTTGGAATTGAAACATTCCAGAACTAAACGAAGCCCCAGGGAAATTACTCTTTTAATCGTACCAGTTTGGAATTGAAACCTCGAAAACGAGACGGTCGATATCATCATTTTCCCCTTTTAATCGTACCAGTTTGGAATTGAAACATTTCAATCAGTTGAGCATTGCACTACGGACCAATCTTTTAATCGTACCAGTTTGGAATTGAAACTTTGAATGAGTTTTAAAGGCGAATAATGGATGGATTCTTTTAATCGTACCAGTTTGGAATTGAAACTTCATAATCACTCACTTGCTCTGAGTAATATTCTTTCTTTTAATCGTACCAGTTTGGAATTGAAACAT
>JBCCSR010000305.1:0-6275 GCA_039199865.1 Bacteroidota bacterium | reverse complement strand
CGTCTTAATGGCTATGCTCAGCTGCCTGGCTTGTGGCAATGAGCAACAATCAAAAGTCCCCGCAAAAGAGGTAGAAGAAAGCCCTTCCCCTCAAGATCAGGCCAAGCAAATTGCAGATCGTCAATTATCTGAAAAGGAAAAGCAAGCCTTTATTGATGGGGAAGTTGACTACACTGTCATTGCCCAAGATTTCTGTGAATGCGCACAGGAAGCCATCAAGGTCCACAACGAGACCGAAGGCCCCATGAAGGAGCATGCTCAAGATCGAGAAATTTTTCGAGAGTATTCCACCAGAAGAGCCGAGAGCCAGGAGGCTGCCGTAAAATGTTGTATAGAAGTCAAGGGTAAAAGAACTGCTGCTAAGTTGGATAAAAAAACCTTAACCGATCAGCTCAAAGTAGAGTGTGCTAAAATGCAGATGCCCATAATCATTCAAATACTTTTGAAGGCTGTTCACTAAAATGTTCATCGATCAACCAAACGCTAGGCCTGCTTGATCAAGCATCCCTGCTCAGATAAGTAGATGGCAACCCGCTCATCAAGTGCTTTTCCCGGCTTTCCTTTCACAAAGCGTAAAATATTTGCAGATTTGTTCGCGTATCAGTAATTTCAAGGCCTTTACCGCTTAAGTACATTCCAACAATGAAAAAAATTGTCTTTCTTCTCCTCTTTCCGTTTCTCTTCTTCCAGTGTGAGAATGATGGATCGACCCCTAAAGAAAAACGCATTGATTATGCTCATTTGGCAAAAGCCTATTGCGATTGCTCACAAAAGTCTATTGAACTCAATGTAAAAATGAAAGGTTTGTTGGAGAATGGCGAAAATGATGCCTTTCAAGCGATGGTCAATGAAGTGAGTGAAGCATATACGGCATCCCTAGCTTGTTGTCAAGCCACAAAGACGGCACATACGTCCAAAGAAATAGACAAAAAAAAGTTGGGCAATTTGCTCAAAAAAGATTGTGCCGAAATGCCTGACCGATTGGTCCTGGAAGTACTCACAAAAATCAATTAATTAAACTGGTCGCGAGTGAGCACGTATTCTTCATACTCTGCAATGCGATTATTGAGATCCATCTGCATTTCCAAAGTTGGATAATAATAGTGGGTTTCCTCGTCATAGGCAATCCATTCCTCCAAACCATACTCCTTTGCCATCGAATAAATCAATTGCCCAAAGGCTTCCAATTCCCTCCCCTCTTCAGTAGACATCGATTTATATCCATTAATGATCCAATCACTCCAATAGGTCGTCTTCAAAAGCATTTTGTATTGCTCAGCGTTTAGGTTGAGATTCACGGGCAAATATTTGGTGAAAGAAGAAAATAGATCATCTAATCTTATCCCACAGAGCAACTAGCCCCCCGCAATCGCCCTCATGATTTCTGCACAAATCAGCGCTCCGTATGTCCCCAAAGCATAACCCAGTACCGCCATCAATACCCCAACGGGTGCCAATGAGGGACTAAATGCAGAAGCTACTACCGGAGCAGAAGCGGCCCCACCAACATTCGCTTGACTTCCTACCGCTACAAAGAAGAAAGGCGCTTTAATTAGTTTTGCAGTAATTAGTAAAACACTGACGTGTACCAACATCCAGATAATGCCAATGGCAAAAAGCCCTAAGTTGCTGAATATTTCGCCAATGTTCATTTTCATTCCAATGGTTGCTACCAATACATAAATAAAGATGGATCCCCAGGTAGAGGCACCTACTCCTTCTAGCTTGCGTGCACGGGTAAATGATAAGACTAGGCCAATGGTAGTAGAAATGACAATCAGCCAAAAGAAATGTGACATCAGTGAATTTAGGCGTAGACCGTCTAGCGTTTCTTTGTAGGTCTTCATCAATGGTGTTAGCGTATCTGCCCCCCAATGCGAAACGCCTACTGCACCAAAAGCAACCGCCATCAGAAGAAACAAACTTGTCGTGGTTGGCATTTGGGCAATGCTGGCCCGATAAGCCGCAACCGACTCCTTTAAATCTTCAATGGCAGAACTATCTGCTTTCAACCAACGATCGACGCTTTCCGAAATATTTGCACCATACAAAAGGAAGCCCATCCAAATGTTCGCAACAATGACATCTACAACAATCATGGTCGGAAAAATGGGTTGCTCTTCTACTTCGTAAATGATGGCCATTGCATTTTGATTGGCTCCTCCTCCGATCCAACTCCCAGCGACGGTAGATAAGCCACGCCAGACCTGATCGGAATCTGCAGAAATCAAATCCGGCGCAATATTCAATACAATATACAAGGCAATTGGACCACCGATGACAATCCCCAGAGTTGCGGCAAAAAACATAATCAAGGCTTTGGAACCCAAGTTGAAAATGCCCTTGAAGTCAATACTCAAACAGAGCAAAACCAAACTAGCTGGCAACAAATAACGGGAAGCCACATAGTACAAGTTGGAATGCCCCTCGTATTCTTTGGTATCCGGAATGTTGTTGTCTTTGATCCATTGTTGAATTTCTGAAAAAGACATATTGGCATCCGGTAGTTGATGGCCTAAGTTCTGTAGATGGCCCAGTAGATCATAATCATACCAATGTGCCGCAATGAAGCCGAGCGGCCAATGGAGTAATGCCGGAAGAAAATAGCAAAGTAACAAGGCAGGTACGTAGGTGTAAAATTTCTTCCAGCCCGGAGTATCCAAGTGAGAAGTGTAGAAAACGGCCGCCAAGATGATCATCAACCAAGCTAAAACAACGGCATCACTGGTAAATACTGGTTCCATATCAGAGGTTCGATTAAGGTTGTGGTTGGAATAAAGATAGTATTTTCCGTGAAATTGCCTAAATTGCTTTTATGACCGATCAAGATCTACAATTTATGCGAGAAGCTATTCGGCTATCTCGGCAGGGAATGCGCAACAATGAGGGGGGCCCCTTTGGCTGTGTGATTGTCAAAGATGGCGTCATTATTGGTCGAGGTAATAATCGAGTCACGTCTACCAATGACCCAACTGCGCACGCAGAGGTAGTCGCCATCCGAGAAGCCTGTCAAAATATTAATGATTTCCAGTTGAAAGGTTGCACAATATACACTTCGTGCGAACCTTGTCCAATGTGCTTGGGGGCCATTTATTGGGCTCGGCCCGATAAGATCTTTTTTGCCTGCTCCCGCGACGATGCCGCCGCCATCAATTTTGATGATGACTTTTTATACAAGGAAATCCCACTCCCCCATCACCAAAGACAAATTAAAATCCAGCAAATCTTAAGGGACGAAGGGAATGAAGTATTTACCGAATGGTCCAGAAAAGAAGACAAAACGGATTACTGATCATGACTCCACGACACCTGAAGTTTGCTCTTCTCCTCATTCTTCCCCCACTCCTTTTTTCCTGCCAACAAGCAGAAAAGGCTCCTACAATCGAAATGCTTAGTGCAAGCATTGAGCAACTGAATGAAGCAATGGAAAAAGCATACAATAGTGGTCAGTTGCAGGAGGTCGCCAACTTTTACAGCGATGATGCACATCTACTGGGTCCCAACCACTATCATCGACAGGGAAGAGCTGCCATCGATGCTTATTGGCTCAAAATCAAAAGTCCAATTCGCTGGCAACTCGAGGTCATCAAAGTAGCCCGTACAGAGGCAGAATTGTATCAAGTCGATTACTGGAAAAAACTACCTAAAAAGCCACCCCATTGGAATACAGTCCAAGCGCCAATCCGCTCGGAAGATGACGTAGTTTATCAACTCGGACATTCCCAATTAGAGTACGAAAGAGAGGATGCTACCCACCAGACTAGCCACGTAGATTTCATCTTGGTCTGGAAAAAACAAGAAAATGGTGCTTACAAAATTTTTATTGATACCTATCAAAGCAATGGTCCAATGGGCTTTTAAATAAAAGGCTTTTCTTGTTTATCGTCAAAATATTTAGATCAACAATTTATTGGTTATCAACTTCTCCAAGTCGTTTCTTACATTTACCTAATATTTGTTTATCCAATGAGAAGGACATTTATTATGAGGTGCTATCTAAGTTTAAGTCTTTATCTTCTTTGTTTTTTGACACTCCACGCCAGTACCACAATAGATAGCCTTTTACTGGAGCTGGAAAAAGCTCCCCATCGAGATAGGGTCACAGTCCTGCTTCAACTCGCCGAAGAAGTAAAGTATTCTGATACCAATCAGGCTTTAGCCTATGCACAGCAAAGCTATGATTTGGCCAAAGCACTAAAGGACAATCAGGGAAAAGCAAATGCCTTGATGAATCTGGGCTCCATTCAACACTTGAAAGGAGATTTTGTGGTCTCCAACCAATATCTACAGCAAGCCATCGACGCTTTCCAAAACCTCAATGATGCTTATGGTATGGCTCGGTCTTGGTATTATTTGGGTGCCAATGCCCAATTGAGTTATGCCTATGATGAAGCGATGGATAACTATTCTAAAGCACTGGATATTTTTCAAATTCTGGCAGACTCTATCTACATTTTAAAAGTAGAAGGAAATTTTGGAAGCATTCAATATTTAAAGGGAAATTTTGATGAAGCATTGCGCATCTACAATAAAATGATTGCACAGTTTAGATATCGGGGCAATCCAAAAAGCGTAGCCATCAACTTGGGAAATGCAGGTTTGGTCTACACTCAAAAAGGCAATTATTCGAAGGCGCTCGAAAACTATTTTGCAGCCAATGAGATCATCGACAGCTTGGGACAGTTGTTTGAAAAGGGAAATAATCTAAGCAGAATCGGGACCATTTTTGAAAATTTGAACATGATGCCCGAGGCCATTGCCACCTACGAAGAGGGACTGGCCATCTACGAGGAAATGGGACAATTGCAAAAGCAAGTGGGTGTCTTTCAGAATCTGACCATCTGTTACCTCAAATTAAAAGACTTTGAAAAAGCGGAGGAATACCTCAATCTTGTAGATTCTATCAATCAAACCTTGCAGCTCCCAACCAGAAGC
The DNA here is from genome assembly GCA_039199865.1 of Bacteroidota bacterium. Classification (GTDB taxonomy): domain Bacteria; phylum Bacteroidota; class Bacteroidia; order Chitinophagales; family Saprospiraceae; genus JALZUU01. Next base: position 1,340 of record JBCCSR010000305.1, on the reverse strand, counting down.
AATACCTTAATTAGTCAAGCTGAAATTGCTCGACACCACAAAGACTATGACAAAGCCTTAGAGCTATTGAGCAATGCCTACAAGATGGATTCGACGATTCAATTCCGCTATGGGATGGCCAATTGCCTTGAATACATCGGCTATGTGTACAACGATCAAAAAGAAATAAAGAAGGCCGAATATTATCTCAAAAGAGCCTATCATTTATGGAAAAAGGTCGATTATCTGCCCTCTGTTCAAACCGCAGCCGAACAATTGGCAACGATTTACGAGAAAAAGAAGGATTGGAAGCAAGCCCTAAAATTTAGGAATGAGGCCAAGGCAATCACGGATTCTCTTTTCAGTGATGAGCAACAAAATGACTTGATGCGCCTTTTGATTAAAAAGCAATTGAAAGAAAAAGAGCAGGCAAATGAAAAACAACCATTGACGATAACATCAGAGAAAGCCTCCTTTCTACCATGGCTTATTTTCGGGGGCTTACTCATTGCCAGCATCTTTTGGTGGTACAAGCGGCAAAAACCGAAACCCATTACGCCTCTCATTAAGCAAAAAAATAATCCGTCTGCTCCTAGTCCTCAAAAGTCACCGAAGTATCCTGATTTTCTGCATCAAGTAGATCAATTGATTGAACGCCATATGGAAGATCCTACCTTCAATGTCAGTCAATTGACCAAATTATTGGGCATCAACCAAACCCAACTGCGCCAAAAGATGAAAGAGATGGCCCAAGTCCCTCCTTCCAAATACATTCAAATCAAACGATTAGAAACTGCAGAAAGACTCCTCAAAGAAACCCAATTAAACATTTCCGAAATTGCTCACCGTATTGGATTCGAAGCCAATTATTTTACTAGAGTTTTTAATCAAAAAAATGGGGTCCCCCCCAATAAATACCGGAAAATACAGACAGATTAAGTCCTCAAACACATCCATTCCAATAGTTAAAAAAATCGCTTGACTTCTTTTAGACAATTGGATTCAGCACAGGTTTGGGGCTCCAAAGCCCATGCAAACAATCTCCTGCCTAGCAAATATCAATTAGTGCTATTTGACTGAAAATTTCTACTATAATTTTTCGAAAAAGTGCTATAAAAATATTGGTTTTCAATGTTCAGAACATAGCTTATCAAATACATTTGGTAAAAAATCATCGTCATGAAATTCAAGTTCTTTCTTTTAGCCTTTCCACTTTTTTTTGTTCATCCATCCTATGGTCAAACCGAAGATTTTGAGGATGAGACCATAGGATGGATGAACAAAAAAAAGTGGAAAGGCTAAAAGAAAGAACTTGAATTTCATGACGATGATTTTTTACCAAATGTATTTGATAAGCTATG